>JAUVBH010000059.1 GCA_030591285.1 Thermoplasmatota archaeon | reverse complement strand
TCGACCCTGAGCTCGAGTATCTAGGATCGTTTGGTTCATCACTCCACAGCGAATATTGGATGGATTCCTATGAATGGCTTGCCACCCAGGACCTAATGGATGGTAATGAATCCGTACCGCCTGAGGACCGACCCGCATTCATGAGTTGGTGGGATTATGGTTTCGATCAGTTATTGTTGGGAAAACATCCCACTGCAGCAGACAATTTCCAGAACGGGTATCAATTCACCGGTTCGATGATAGCTTCTCAGAACGAATCAGAAGCAATAGCTTTGATGGCTTCGAGATTACTTGAAGGGGATTGGATAGAGAATAAGCAGCAGTTCTCTGATGAGGTCTGGGACATCCTTGTGAACTATCTCGGGGATAACAAGAACTCCTCAACCTCTGCCTATGAAATGGAAAGGATCTATCACAAACCAGGCAATTATGTCGACATCGTCAGCAATAATCCAGGTAAATATGGTCCTTATGAGGGAATAACCTGGCAGAATGCAAGATACGCTGCTGCAAGAGGTGCAATGATGCACCTTGGTGAGGAAGAGATCGTCAACCTTTATCACGATGTTAGGGAAGCAACTGGAAAATCCCTGAGATATTTTGCAGTGGATTACAGATTGTTCCCGTTCTCTGCCAGCAATACCGGTATCTTCTATGCTCCGATAACCCTGGCTGATAGGGATGTTGAGGATTACCTCGAATATCGTGTGTATGCCCAGGAGAACACCCGGGGTTCAAATGAGGATCCAATGTGGCAGGATTATCCTGATAATCCGATACCAATGGAAAAAGCCAGAGAAGAATCCGAAAGACTTGGTTATAAGTTCAGGATCGTAGAGACAGACATGTTCTATACTGATCTTTTCTACAACTCCTTGTTCTACAGGACCTATATTGGTTTCACTCCTCAGGATGTCGGGGCAACAAATGATGGGAAGTCAATTCCCGGTTTCCCGGGTGAACTTCAGAACCTGCCTCCGATGCAGGCCTGGAATATGACCCATTGGAAGCTTGTCTACAGGACAATGTACTATTCGGAGAACGATGAGGCGAACTCAACTTTCCCCGATGACTACGAACCGATGGAGTCCAAGGCAGCGATGGACCTATATCGGGCTGAAGGCGGAGATGTGAAATCTGGATTGGGACAGGGTGTATTCTACATAATGTACTATGATGGAGCGATCGCCGAGGGTCAGGTCAAGACCACACGAGGTGTTGGTGTTCCTGGTCTCCGTGTGACCGTACTGGACGAATACGGCATCCCCCACGGTAACGTGGTGACTGGTCCTAATGGCGAGTATGAATTGATCCTACCTCCAGGTGATGTGAACCTTGTAGTAACCGAGGGGCCCCTGGAGAACCAGTATGATCAGCTCTATCAATTCCAGATCGATCAATCAACGGGACAACCAATTTCCCTGCTGAACAGTACAATACTCCAGATCTCCGATGACCTGGCGATGAGAAGGATTGATGATGGTAAACTTCATCAGGATCTGCTCATCCCTGGAAGGAGAATAGCTGGAAACATCTACTGGGACCTTAACCAGGACTCCACCTATACACCAGGAGATGATGAGCTTGTCCAAAAGGGCGAGATCACCTATGAGCTGCTTGGTTCGGAAGGGAAGATCTATGGTCCATACTCTCTTGATGAGGATGGAGCCTACAGGTTGGAGGACCTCGTACCAGGTAGATATGATATCATCTACACCTTTGGAGATAGGAGAGAGACCTTGATATCTGAATACAAAGTGGACCTCCAGGGAGAATCCACAAAGGATATCAGGATCGATAACACAATTGTCGGTGGAAATGTAGAGATCATCAGCGGTTTCCCTGCTCCGGGGTTGGGTATTATATTGACCGATGCAGAGGGCCAGGAGACCCAACTCTACACAGATGTTGCTGGAAATTATTCAGTTGATAGACTGTTTCCAGGGATCTATTCACTAAAGGCCGATCACTCTTCCTTTACCCACGATGAGGTGAAGTTCGAGGTCGGACAGGGAGAGAACATGACCTTCAACATTACACTCCTTCCACGTGGAGACCTTTCATTGAAGGTGAACTATCCATTGGGTCATTCCTATGATGCTGGATCCTCAAATTTGGTCGTTACTCCTGTGTCGGGTGGGGTTTTGAAACTCATCGATAATATGGATCCGAGTCGGACCTGGACCAAGTTCCTTGACGAGAAAGGTGAGCTTCATATGGAACTTCCAGAAGGTAGCTACGACCTTCATATCCAGTCCCTGGATAGGGATAACTATTGGGCCTTCATCGACACCATCGATATCAATTGGAAGGAAGAGACCAAGCAGGTTCTTACCATGGAGAGGGGTATCAGGATAAACGGAACCCTTACCAAACTTGTTCGAACAGGAATGAACAATACCGAGATCCTTTTCACAAGGGAAAGCGACGGTGCTATTGCACATGTTTTCTCCAATTCCATAGGAGAATACAATTGCTACCTTCCCAAGGGAGATTACTCGGTCAAGGTGGATAACACTACTTATCCTGGGAATGTCACCTACTTCCACATGCAGGACCTTATCGGACAGGCAAGGGATAATCATGTTCAGCTTGATATTAAAGCCTCCAAGACCGCATGGATAAGTGGCCGTGTATTCTGGGATAAGGATGGAGACCGTGCCTTCACGGACTTCAATGAGGCAAACAGCCGGGCCAATGAAGAGAATCCACCCGCAGCAGAAGTTGGATTGGAGGAGCTTGCTATTGAATTCACATATTCCAATGGTTCGATATCTACCAGGACCGGATTGGATGGTGAATACGATATCTATCTTCCACCTGGAGACTACATCATGAAAGTATTCCAGGATGGGTTCTATCCATTTACCCGTGAGGTGTTTGTTGAAAATTCAGCAGAGGTTCTGAACTTTGGATTGAATGAAACCGATGCACCACTGGATGCTAGAGAGAGACAGGTTCAGATGAACATGTCACTTGTCTTTTATGGAAGGGATGATATTGATATCGATCCTGCGTCAAATATTCCATATACAATTATTTCAAGGGAATCCCATACACTTGATCTTTCCTTTAGTGGGGTGACAGGATCTGATGGTATCATTACGGTTTCCTTACCACCTGGTGAATACTCTGTCGAAATTCTTGAGGAGATCCTGGATGAGGACCTGATCCATACATTGACCCTGGGCGAATCTATTTTCGTTGAGCCTTCCTCCGAGATCATGTATATGGACGGTTATCTTGAACACCTGGTAAAATTCGATGGGACAATGTTCCTTCAGGAGAACTCAATAACAAGATACCCTGCTGAAGTCTCTGTAAACTTCAATGCAATACAGGGAGAGAGGGTCACCATAGTTGGTGCTGAAACAGATTTCAATGGGGCTTTTCATCTGGAAGCACCTGCTGGAGAATATATCCTTGAAGTTCACCAGGAAAGACCTGGAACCCATTACATGTATTTGGACGTGGTCTCCGTTGGATTTGGTATTTCTTCCGGTGAATTCGAGATGATGCCCGGTATGCCTGTAGAAGGAAGAATTTCACCAGCCTTCAGTGATGTGGGAGATTCTGAACTATTCTTCTCAAGGGATGGTATCTGGACCAGCGCAGAGATCAAGAGCGATGGGGATTTCTCAACCATCGTCTTCCCGGGGACCTACGATGTGGAATATGCATTCTTCACACTGGACCAATCCTTCGGGGATGATATCCAGGTTCAATACTATCATACTTCTCAGGTGGAGATCAATGAGCCATACTTCGGCTTTGAACTGGACCTTTCGATCAATGTTGAGATGAGAGGTGCTGTCTACCATGATGAGAACGATGATAGGACCATCCAGCCTCATGAGAGGAGAGAAGGGGTGAACGTTACATTCACTCCTGTCAATGGAGGAGAACCTGTTTGGACCATATCTGATCCCAACGGGGATTTTGCGGTTTTGGTCCCCTTCACAAAACTTGAGATATCCATTGACGCTGAAGGTTACAGGACATCTCCAAGAAGTGATATCAGTGTTATTGATCTTCCAACCGAGAGGATCGCACTATGGGATATTCCCTTGGTGCCTGAGGATATTCTGGTTGAGGGAACTCTTTTCTTCGATGAGAACAACAATGGTGAATGGGATGATGATGAAGGACCTGCTCCAGGTGTGAAGATGACATTCACCTCTATCAGTGGTGAAGATTTCGAAATTACAACTGGTTCTGACGGTGCCTTCAATATCGGTCTTCTTCCTGATCTATACAATGTCTATGGAATGAAGTACAGCCAGGGTAGACCTGTAATGGGTTACCTTTCTGACCTTAACCTGGATATGGGAGAAAATGTCACAGATCAGCAATGGGCTGCGGTCTCTGCACGGAGAGTATCCGGAACTGTATTCTATCGAAACACCGACGGAGATCTATTCCTGGACCCAATAGATGGTGATGATATTGACTTCCATGGCATGGAAGGCGGTGACATCTACGTGTCCTATTCAGACGGGACCTATACCGTAGACCTTCCATACTATGATTATTACATCACCTCGAGCATTGTCACAGAAGAGTTCGGAATGGACATATCATACAGGTTGACCAAGTCCTTGACATTCAATGGTTCCACGGGGGCAGATGAGATGTCCATGGAATTCGAGAAACAGAAGGAATTCAATTTCCAGGCGGATCTCGTCAGGGTCTTCGAGCACGAGGTCGAGATGGGTGCCAAGCAAACCGTCAGACTCGAGTATTATATCGAGAATGTCGGGAACGAGAAGTTCATTGTCGATATGAGCGCCAGTGACAAACCTGATAGCTGGATAATAGAATTCCCAATGGGACAGGATATCGAGTTGGATATCGGAGAAAGGGTCACTCGATGGGTGAATATCACCTCACCAACCGATCCTGACTTCACCAACTCCATGATCTTACAGGGAGAATCAGATCAGGGAACCAAGAATACTTTCCAGGTCCAGATCAAGACCCCATCCAGTTTCAAGTTCGATCTTCTATTCGACATTCCAGATGTCCTTGGTGTGGATTACAATGAACTAAGGGTGTTCAACCTCACCGTTGATAACATTGGCAATGGAGAGGATGTAGTAAACATCCATTTCACACCTACTCCGGATCAGGTAGAAGATTGGCAGATCGAGTGGGAAGGGTCCCCTGAATTCCCCGAAGAGGGTGTAAATGCAAGCCTTCTTCCCAAGGGTGTCAGGAGATATGCCATCACCGTCAGAACACCTGATGGTGACGAGAACTCATTCTATGATGAGGACCTTGTTTTGACCTTCACCGGTAAGAACAGACTGGGTGATATTGTCAAGAAACAGGTGAAATTGGAGGTCCGCAAACCAAATCTTGTTCTACCTCCCGGCTTCTTGAAACTTACCAACAGGAGATTGGAGGACCCTGTCCTCAACAAGACCATAGAGGCCAACATCACCGTGAAATCCCTCTACAGGGATGTGAGAGGGGTCAACGTGACCCTTAAGATCGATGATGATATCGTTGGTGAAGGGATCATACCGTATATCCCACAGGATGGAACAGGATCGACCAGGGTGAGGTTCAACATCACAGATTGGAATATCACCGAGGACGAATTCCACAAGTTGGAGGTCTTTGTTGATCCATATGACAACATCCAGGAGACCGATGATTTCGATAATGCCGGGATCTGGTACAATGTGGTAATTGGTCAAGTGCCTGAAAGTGAGCTTCAGATCAACTGGAGGATAATAATATTCATTGCTCTGGTTATAGTGGTCGCTATAGGGATCATTGCTTACAGGCAGAAAACTCAACCCATTTAATGGGTATATGTGAAATAGATCAGGGGGCGACATCAAAACGCCCATGGTCCATTATTGGGCCTGGAGGAGGTAACTCTTCCAGGTCCACTCTTATTCTTTCTGTATAACCTACCAGGTTCATGATCGCCATATTGAAATTTCCAAGGAGGGCATCGGCTCCCTGTCTTCCTTGAACTGGCTGTAGGACCATCCAACCGGTAGATCTGAATTTAGCCCTCAAAGCTTGAGCTGTAGATACGGTGGATTGCCCTTCCGTGAAACCCTTTAGGGCACTCCCCAATTGCTTGTATTTCATCAGCTCCTTGATCTTCTCTTCCATATCGCCTGTCTCTTCGAGGAGTGTGAAGACCCTGGGGACCTTGCCCGTGAGCATTCCTCCATGGATTAATCCTCTGCCACCCATACCTCCGCTGTATGTTTTGTAATAGGAGATATTTCGCGATATGTTCAAAGTTCTCTTGAACACAGCTGGAAGGTCACGGAAGACCTTTTCCATGAACAGATAATCCTTCAGTTCCTCATAACCAAGTGATAGATTAGAGAATACCTCTCCAATGAAATCCTTGGAGAAACCCCGTGAACCCCAGTAAGCTTCAGAACCCCTTTCCTCGATGACAACATTCTTCCAACCCATGTAGTATAGAAGAGAGGCAACTATTCCCTTGACCTGTCTGGAGCTTTGGATCGGCAGCATGACACAAAGTCGTGGCCCTTTCTCTGTCGAGATCATCTTCTTTGCCACTCTTAGATGAATGAGTCTCTTCTCCTCAACATTGATCTTTGCCTCAAGCTTCTCCATCTCTTTTCCATAGAACTCCACCCTTCTCCAGTGCTCTTCACTGAGATCTCCACGGGTATGAAGAAGTTCCATCATCTTATCCCGGTTGCCTTTCATATCTATGGGCATGGAATCTTCAAGTTTTTTCAGTGTGTCCTTATCCCTTTCCAGGGTTTTCAGGGATCTCTCGATGGAATCGGTAAGGTTGAAGAATATGCGATTGTAGAATGCCTCAGCCTCTCTGGAGATGATCGTGGCCAGATCCATGATGTTCCGGGCTCCGGGGATCCTTCCACAGATCGTGTTCAGATATTCATCTGGTGTAATATCTTCAGTAAAGAAGTTCCTCACGATCTCATCTCTCTTCTCCTCTTCTCCCAGGATAAGAGAGGCCGATATGGAGATAAGAACCAGATATTTCTCCTCCTGCTTATCCGGGATCCATCTCTTGATGGGAATGTCGATGAGAAAATTTAGATGCCACAGGTTATCGCAAACCGAGGCGAGGAGTATCAATAACCTTGAGAACTGATCATTCTGCCAGGGGCCTCGGTTCAGGAAATCAAAGAAGGTGGATCCACCACCTTTTGAGATATGGTCCAGGTATGCACAGAGTGCAGTGGCTGTTGAAGGGTATTCGTAATCGTTCTCGGGGGGGGTGAGTAGAAAGGTCCTGTCAGTAATGGACTTCAGATCACGTTTCGGACCATGGTGGTCTATTCTGAATATGTTGTCTCCAGATAGGTCTATATCCATGTCCACGAAAATGTATGTGATAGTGTCATCCAGTGTCAACATCTGGACCTCTTTATATTCCAGTGGAGAGGCGTGTATGTCCACTTCATCCTTGAACCATTTCTTGACCATGGATCTGATGAAAAGAGCACCATTGAGTCCATCCATGTCGTTATGGAAGTAGATACCAACGGTGGGACATTGTTTGATCTTGGTGTGCAAACCGTCTAAAAATCCCCTGGCTTCCTTTGCTGATATTTCATCTTTGGGAAAGGAAATTTCAGTTTCAACAGGTGCAGTGATGATCTTCATCACCTTTATAGGCTCAGAAAGACCATTTTTCTTCTGGGTCTTTGTTTTTGGAACTACGTCAGAAACTACCCTTTCATTATCGATCTTCCCTGTAGGGACTACTTCCTTATCAAAGACGAAACTATCAAGAGTGGAGGATGGAGGTTCATTTTCGACCTCCTTTTTTTTCCTAGATACACTAGATCCGCCCTTCTTTCTACGCCCCATCTATCGACCCAGCCATAATTCGGATAGTACAGTTAATACATTATCGGTCAGGTTCCGTGATGTTATTTATATGGTCATGGTGGGGGGGGAAGGTGAAATAGCTCGAGATCAGAGTGTATCAGGGTCCAGATATCCCTCTTCCACTTCCTCTATTCCATCTTCATCCGGTCCCGTCTCTTTGTCTTCTTCAGGTGGGTGAGACCCGTCACCCTCATCCTCTGGTTCAGTTTCCGATCCCTCATGATCATCATCGACGACTTCGCTCTTCAGGTGGCTTTCATCGAATTTCGCTTTCTCGGGTCCCTGATCATGTATATCTGGAATGTCACTG
>JAUVBH010000217.1 GCA_030591285.1 Thermoplasmatota archaeon | reverse complement strand
GCCCTCCACCCTGGTGGCTCGAGCATTTGGTTCTACTGGTCCACCATGACCTTCTACAAGATCGGATTCCATTTCATGGTTCCCGAGGGAGTCATGGCAGGTTTCGTGGTCATGGATATGATCATCGATACGGAACAGAACATACATGTTGAGGAGTCGTTCGACGCCTTTGGCTCATACCCATATATAGCGTATTGACGAATTTGTGGGTCGATTTGGGGGAGTCAAATGACTCCCCTTTTTTTATGTACTTTTAGGGAGCCAGTCAATTCTCTTGCCATAGTACCATATATATACTAATATACCTTTGATGACGCAATCTCCCCGATCGAGGTACCCTGGAGGCATCCACATGAAGTGGTCTAGAACTGTTGTTGTTCTCATAATATTCTCCTTCATTTTTCCCCTGATCGTTTTAGAAATGGATCAGGTCGATGGAGGAAAACCCATATTCAGATCTAATATACTGGCTGTCTGGGACAATACGTTGTACAATCAAAGACCATATGATATCGAAACAGATGGAAATGGTAGAATATATATCTCATATACAACCGATGAAAGATACTATCCTGACACTTACCTTATCCACTCCGACGATGGTGGATCAACCTGGTCAAGTTCTTACAGAATAGACGATGTCTTAAGAGATGGCAATGAAAGTAATGATAAAACATCCCAAAACCTCCCCAAGATAGCTATTGCATCCAATAACACGGTGTATGCGGTTTGGGCCGATGAAAGGAATTTTGCATACATAATGCGGCAGTCCAGACAGATCAGAATTGCATGGTCTGAAGATGGAGAGAACTTCTCAAGAAGTATCCGTATCGATCCTCCAAAAAGAGAGGAGAACTGGGATGCGAATTGGCCAGATATCGCGATCAATGATGATGGCAGGATCTTTGTTTCATGGTTGGATAAGAAGGATGCAGGCGCTTACAACAATATATGGAGCTCTTACTCAGATGATGGGGGAGTAACCTGGTCCGAGATGTTGATAATCAACGATGATGGCATCCATTACAGGGATCACAATCATCTCAGATGTGTGATGGATGGAGACGATGTATATGTCACCTGGCAGGACCAAAGAGGAGAGGATGATCAGTTCCGGCCCTATATCGCCGTCTCACATGACGGAGGCGAGACCTTCGGAGAGAATAGAGCTGTTTCCGACGATAAAGAGCAATATAACTCACGTCAGTGGCCCTCACCGGCATTGGATGATGATGGGAACCTGTATATCACCTGGAGAGACAAAAGGACCGGGAACGATGAGATCTGGTTCACAATGAGCAATGATAAAGGTGGATCGTTCTCGACCAATGTTAGGATCGCCGTGGTTCCCGAAGGATCCGAGGACTGGTATCCCAATACAGCAGCCTTCGGAAGCGGTGAGGTCGGTGTTGCTTTCCAGAGATCTGTCCCTTCACAGGACACAGAGGATGAGGGTGAGATATTCTATATCAATTCATCAAATGGTGGTCAGACATGGGACGCATTGATGAGGGTTGATGACACCGATAGATATTGGAATGACATTACTCTTCAGGAACAACCTTTGGTAACTTTTGATCCCACAGGAAGAGCTGTTGCAACATGGATCGACCACAGGAATTACTATAAATGGAGCAGAGAAGTATATTTCTCATCTCACAGCGGCCCTGTGGATGGTCCAAATCATAGACCGAAGATATTTGATGAGAACTTCTGGTCAATATTCGATTTCAGTCCAAAGGTCGGTTCATCCCATACCAACATGACTTTTTCCTGTAACTATTCCGACCAGGATAATGATGTTCCTATCCCGGGTTTTCCAAGGATACAGATCTATACGGATCCAGAAGGTAACTATCCAGTTTTCGAGGTCCCCAAGGTTATGGACAACATATTCCCAAATGACATCGATTTCATGGATGGAGCCTATTACGAGGTGAAGTTCAAGATCCCTGTAGAGGGCCAGGTCTATTACACCATAGAAGTGATAGAGGAGAGAGACAGTGATCCTTTCCTGTCTCCGGTAATGATAGGGCCTATTGTTGATGCCACGCCACCCAAACTCACTGTTATCTCACCAGTGAACAACACATGGCAAAATTCAGAGATCATAAATGTCAAGGTCAGGGTCGAAGATCATGAAGGTGGAAATGTTGCTGGCAACTCCATAAAGGTCAGAAAATCCATAAATGGCCTGGAAAACCTTGAGAAGGGCATACTACTCCCAAACCGACAAAAGATCGATAACAATACCTTCGAAGCATGGGGTCCGATCAGACTTTCAGCAGGACAGGATAATTTCATTCAGTTCGAAGCAAAGGACAAGGTAGGGAACGGACCTGGACTTTCAGATCCGATCAATATCTGGGTGGATCCGGATCCACCATTCTATACAGCTCGAGGACCTGGAGAGGAGCAACTTTTCGAGTTAGTTAATTGTACGATAAAATGGATGGACCATCTTCCAGGCTCGGTATCCAATACAAGTGGTCTCAACGTATCATCAATTGAATATGCATACAGAACTACGAGCGGTCCACTAACCGAATGGGCAAGACCAGATGGTATCCAAGATACTGGGAAGAGTGTCTATCATTGCTGGGTCAATCTGGAGTTCCCGGATGAAGGTATCTACAGTTTCATTAAATGGAGAGCAAAGGACAATCTTGACAACCTGGAGGAGACGGGGGAATTCAGGATACGCGTCGACGTTCCTGATAACTACCGGCCGATCTTCACCGGAAAAGGGTACCCGGATGGTGTCGTTTCTCCAACTCCCCATCTATTTTGGGACGCTGCCCATGATGAAGAAGGGGACAAGCTGTATTACAAGATCATGCTGCTCAGATTCTATGGTGAGCTCCAACTCACTCAATGGATCAATGTTGGGGAGAGGACATTCTATGACATACCCGATGACCAGATACTGGACCCGAATTACTACATTCTAAGGGTGAATGTGACGGATCATCTGGGAGGATATGACATATTGGACCATGTCTTCAGGATCATGGATAAAGGAACTCCTCCTCCCGAGGATGTTCCAGCATTCGGACCTTTCTATACTTCATCACCGAATATCAAAGTGATGTGGCAGCAATCTCCAAGCCACGAAAATCAGGATGTTTTCTATTTGTTGAGAATCGGATCAAGGCAGTATCTGGGAGATGTAATGGAGTGGACAAATGTTGGTCGTGTCCCAAGCTTCTCAACTGAAGATCTGAACCTATCCGTCGGCCTATATCAATTGCAGCTCATGGCCACCGCCAGCAATAATTTTAGCAGGGTGACCACAGGCATACTCAAGATCAATGATTACAACATTTCCATCTGGAGCCCGAATGAATCACTCTCCTATAGAGGATATGGAAAGGGTTTCTCGATCGAACTGATAAATTATGGCTCATATTCCGATAACGTTACGGTATCTGTGGAAGGATATCTTGCGGAAGAGGGTGGTGTCTATATCGATGCCAGCGGGACAAGAGATTCCATTTTTAGATTACCGTCACAGAAGATATCCTCATCTCCAGATCCTACTACTGTCGATGTGACAGTTTTCCCCGACCGAGAGATCGAGAAGAGGATCTACAAGATAAGGTTGAAAATAGTCTCGGAAGACGGTGAAACCATAGGTTATACAGATTACATCAAGGTAAAGGTTGTCGACAAACCAAGAGATGGGTTCGGTCAGGAGATATCTGACGATCTATACTTATTCCTAACAGACACATTACCGTTTTTGAAACCTGTTAAACAATCCCTTCTTGTTCCACTGTTCATCTTGTTCGTGGCTCTCTTGATCGCTCTTATCTCAGGTACCGGTATCCTTATCTATCGAAGAAAATTCAATACAGTTGTTGAAGAGGACCCGTATTCAAAACAGAGGAAAATATACCATGATCTTTACGGAGTGAATCCCACCGAAGAACAGTTACAGGAGATGTCGGAAAAGAGCGATGAGGACGAAGATGAGGATGATTTCTTCAGTGACATTCCAGATAGACATGATC
>JAUVBH010000195.1 GCA_030591285.1 Thermoplasmatota archaeon | reverse complement strand
GGTGCCAGGGTTGTCTTTTCAACATCCCACTGGATATCCCATCCTGAATTTGGAGGTAAGATGAAAACAAATGGATCTGTTTCTTCACTGCCAACGTTGGTGACATCATATGACACATGGAATGTGGAATTCAGATAGGTCTCAACTTGTAGATCATCAATATTCTCTGGAACGATATCAAAAAAGACATCTGGTCCCACCGTTAAGAATTCCTCTTCCTGAAAATCTGCTGCAGATCCTGCAAAAACGATCGCAAGGACCGAAAAGAACAGGAAAACAAAGGAGAGGGACATGACTATTATCGTCCATTTGTTGGTCAAGATCGAGGATAGATTGTTCGTATATATTCTGTAGATACGGTATAGCCTTCCTTTATACTCCTTCCCATAGGGGCGGTAGTCCTCGCTGCGGACCTGCATTATTTTCCTCCCCTGGAAACATTGTGGACAAAGATATCTTCAAGAGATTGCCGATATCTCGTTGCATACCTGATCTGAATATCCTGGGATCCGATAGCTCGATAGAGCTTCTCGATGATCTGGTCCTTTGACCTGACATGGAAGAAACTTCCTTTCTTTGAAAATTTCAATCCCATCGATCTAAGGATCTTTCGAAATAGTTCTTCATCACCCTTTATTCGGATCTCATAGGAATCCTGGGTCCTGATAAGATCGTTGAGGTTTCCCTGCACAAGTATATTTCCGAAATTCAGTATTATAACATGATCACAGATGAATTCAACATCCGGAAGAAGATGGGAAGAGAGGATTATGCTCTTGTTATGGTTCACTGCAACATCCCTGATCAGATCGAGCATTTCCTGCCGACCCTTCGGATCCATCCCATTTGTTGGTTCATCCAATATGATCAGTTCGGGATCATGAACCAGAGCCTGTGCAAGTTTGATCTTCTGTTTCATTCCGGTTGAATAGGTATCGATCTTCCTGTATCTCTCATCCCCAATACCAACATAATGTAAAACTTCATGAGCCCTCTGCATTGCGTCAATCGCCGGGAGACCCGAGAGTTCTCCCATATATCTGACATAGGTCACAGAGTCCATATCCGGAATTAGACAGTCATTCTCGGGAACATATCCTATCCTGGATCTCCCCATCAATTTCTCTTTCAAATTCGTTGAAGGATGACCGAGGATCGTTGATCTACCAGATGTTGGTTTTGCCAACCCCAGGAGGCATTTGATCAATGTGGATTTACCTGCCCCGTTGGGACCGAGAAGTCCTACTTGTCCATTTGGGATCTCGAGATCTATACCATTGAGAGCAGTAAGACCTTTGTATTCTTTGGTAAGACCTTTGGTGGTGACAATGGCCTCTTCTTCCTTCCCGAGCATTTGATCTATCTATGGATGGAAACTGTCTTTATTTAAATTGTATCGTTGTACAATGTAAATCAATTTCATTAGGAATGAAAATCTCGGAACAATCTACTTATATCATCAAAATATCGGTAATTCAGTGGTCATTCATGAACGGAAACGTGGTCTATATTGTTTCAGGACTTCCCAGATCAGGCACCTCCCTCATGATGAAGATGCTTGAAGAAGGAGGAGTTGCACCTCTCACCGATAATATCAGAGAAGCAGACGTTGATAATCCCAAAGGTTACTACGAATTCGAGAGAGTAAAAAAACTTCCTGAAGACACCGGATGGCTCCCTGAAGCCAAGGGAAAGGTCGTGAAGGTTCTTGCAGAATTGATCAAACACCTTCCGGATGACCACCAATACAAGATCATTTTCATGATGCGGGATATTGATGAAATTATATCCTCCCAGAAAAAGATGATGATCAATCGAGGAGAGGACCCGGAAGCTGTTCCAGAAAGTGAAATGAGGGAGCTTTTAAGAACTTATCTAAAGAATCTCAAGATCTTCGTCAAGAACCATCCAAAAATGGATGCCTGCTATATTTCATATAATGACCTAATGAGGGAACCTGAACTCTCCATCGAGGAGATCAACGAATTCTTCAATGGCAGCCTCGATGAAGGGAAAATGAGAGATGCTGTAGATCACAAACTCTACAGAAACAGGTATTGATTTGGTATGAAACCAATACATATGTTTTTTAATGCACCTGCATTATGCTGATTATTTCTACCATTAACCACCATTATAGGGATAATTACACAATAATGTTTATATACAATAATGTGATAGCATTAAATATCATTATATTGCATTGAGAAAAGGAGGCTCTAAAATGGCTGAAGAAAGAAAGCATACAACGGTTTCCATACCGCTGCCGCTGCACAGGAAGATAAAGGCAAGGATCGAAGGAACAGGGTTCACTTCTGTTTCCGATTATGTTACATACGTTCTCCGTGAGGTCCTCGCTTCCCTCGAAGAAGAGGAGAAGGAAGAGGTTTTCTCAGAGGAGGAAGAGGAAAAGGTCAAGGAGAGACTTCGGGCGCTCGGATATTTAGATTGATAGATCGGTGATCATATGGTAAATAAACCACACGGCGGAAGATTGATCAGAAGGACGGTTGGGTACAAGACAAAAAAGAGGATCCTCACAGAATTAGACGATTACACACGGTTCAACATCAAAGAAGTGAATGCAGTGGATGTTCAGTCCATTGCAACTGGTGTATATTCACCACTCACCGGTTTCATGATGTCTGACGAGTTCCAATCAGTACTTGTCAACATGAGGCTCCCGGATGATGTCCCATGGACGATCCCTGTTGTACTAGACATAAACAAGGACAACATCACCTTCGAAGAAGGCGATGCCTTGATGCTTTATTACAACGATAGACCAATGGCCAGAATGTATGTCGATGACATATATGGCTACAACAAGAAGGAGTATGCTGAATCTGTTTTCGGGACCGTGGATGATGCACATCCCGGTGTCCAGAGGGTAATGGCCTTGAACGATACACTCATTGGTGGAGAGATAGAACTTCTCGAGGACCTTGAGAATCCATTCAAGGAATACACGCTTACCCCGCAGGAATCCAGGGTTTTGTTCAGGGAGAAAGGATGGGAGACAATTGTAGCCTTCCAGACAAGGAACGTTGCCCATGTAGGTCATGAATTCCTGCAGAAGACCGCGGCAACCTTCGTTGATGGTCTTTTCATCAACCCTGTAATTGGGAAGAAGAAACCTGGTGATTTCAAGGATGAGGTTATCCTGAAGGCATACGATGAGTTGATCAAACATTACTATCCAAAGGACATTACCCACATGTCCATCCTCAGATATGAAATGAAGTATGCTGGACCCAAGGAAGCCATCCACCATGCATTGATGAGGAAGAACTTCGGATGCACACATATCATCATCGGAAGGGACCATGCTGGTGTTGGCAACTACTATGGACCATTTGATGCCCAGCATATATTCAAGGAGTTCCCAGACCTCGGAATGGAAGCAATGTCGTTCCCTGCGTTCTTCTACTGCCACAAGTGCGGGAATATTGTTAGCTCGAAAATCTGTCCACATGACAAAGAGCATCATGATTTCCTTTCCGGCACCAAAATGAGAGAAATGCTCAAGACCGGTGAGGTTCCAAAACCCTACCAGATGAGGGAAGAGACCTTCCAGGCCATTCGGTCCTTTGAAAAACCATTCCTGGAATGATAATATGCTGATGATCCATCACTGGGACACGGACGGTATTTGTTCGGCTGCAAAGCTGATCAAAGCACTGGATATTGATGAATATGTCAATATGTCACCCGAGATCGGGGACTTCAGTTTCAGTAACAGGATCAAAGAAGCGATGAGTGAACATGATGAGATCTATGTAGTGGATCTTAACCTTCCAAATGAAGTGAAAGACTCAAAAAAGAGGATCACCTTCATAGACCATCATATTCAGGGAAGGATCGAAAATGACCTTGTGGAGCAGATCAATCCTCTATTGGAGGGAAGGGAGGTTTCTGAATACCCCTCCTGCACCACTGTGATCTCTGACCATTTCAAGGACTGGGATATTCTCTCGGTCCTTGGTGCGGTTGGTGATATTGGAGATAAGGCGAAGGATCATCCCAAGGTCAAGAAGATCCTTGAAGAAAATGGACTGGACATTCAGGATATTCATAAGATCGTATCTCTGATCGATGCAAATTATCTTGCAGTTGATCTTGATGCAGTTGAAAACGCTGTTAAAGTTGTGTTATCGTCCTCTCCACAAGAGCTGCTTGAGAATAGTGAATGGATCAAGAGGAAGGAAGATATCGAGATGACCATCGAGCGGTCCTTGAGCGATAGAGAGGAGATCGGAGAATTCGCAGTGATCGATTTCTCATCT
>JAUVBH010000216.1 GCA_030591285.1 Thermoplasmatota archaeon | reverse complement strand
GTATCCATTGATCCACTTGATGTCATTGACCTTTCGGATCCAGCCGATCCAAAACTTACCGATATACTCGAGATACCCGGATGGGTAGAACACATGGAGGTCATCGGTTACAACATCATTGCCATCGGAGTTGACAATGAGAACGAAAGGAAGGTCGCTATCTATCTCTTTGATGTAACAGACCCCGAGAATGCGGTACAGACCGATCGTGTTGTGATCGGAGATGGACACACATACTCAGAGGCAAATTGGGATGAAAAAGCCCTGACGATCCTGAAGGATGAAGGGTTGATAATCGTTCCATATTCAAGCCATCAGTGGCAATGGTACACCGGCAATGAGAATGGGGTTCAACTCGTATCATATGACCTCGAAGAAGGAACCCTGGAGGTCAGGGGAAAGATAACCGGAACCTCACCGATCAAGAGATCCAGAGCTGTAAATGGAAATATTGTGACAACCTCTGATCGAGTGCTTCAGTCGATAGATTTCGATGACTTGGATGCTCCTTCAGTTGAAGCATCCCTTGATCTTGCAGCCAATGTAAAGGATGCTTTCATCCAGAATGGAAAGGTCGTTTCAATGATCCTGCCGGATTGGGCAGGAAGCGGTGCAAAGATCAGGGTCTCGAATATGGACACCCCCTATGTTGCCCTTCTGGAAACAGGTCCTGTCGGACTTCAATATGAAGATATGAAAAGGGATGGCAACATTGTTTACATCAAGGGAATTAGACAGGGACCAGATGTCAATGGAGGACCGTATTGGGAAGTTTATGGTTACGATTTGACCAACCCCATGTCCCCTGTTGAACTCGATGTTGCAAGGATGAAAGTTCCAGAGGAATATACCGATCAATACGCATACAAATATGACGATATGATGCTCGAGGATGGAAAAGATACTCAAGTTGAAGGGACAGAGGTCCCTTACATCAACTATGATCCATTCACATGGGAGATCATTGATGGCCCAGCAGTGATCGTCTACTCTGCCTACAACTACTATGGTTATCGCTACTATGATATGGAAGAAGGTTCAAAGGCAGATGTCGAGAGGATCTTCATGTTCCACTGGGATGGTTCTGGCGATGTGGAGAAAAGATCCGTGGACCTCGATCCCGAGATGAGTATCAGCGGAGTGATCGGTGGATGGGATGGAGTGTTCGTCCAAACATACAATTACAGATATGGAACTGAACTTCTGAAGATCTCATATTACCGCGGTGTTGCATTGATCACCGATAATATCACCGTCATGGGCAGGGTCATTGGAATGTCCGATGATATGGACCTGGTCTACACGGTCCTTGACTACTGGTGGAATGATGCAAATCACAATACGCTGAATGTCTACAATGTCTCCACGGGAGCAGCGGTCTACGAGATGGGGATAGATCTGGGATACAGTTCCAATCAGGTCAAGTTCCTAGATGACAAGATAGTGGTCGTCTCACAGGACTATGGACACTACTATGGATACGACTACCCTGAGGGTGATGTGGTCTACGATGAAGAGGGCGACCCGGATGAGGGGGTCTCCACCGGATCCAAGGAAACAGGTGGGGAAGAGGTACCTCCCGGGGAACCAGAAGAGTGGGTTGAACCGGAATACAAGACCAATGTCCATGTGATAGGTATCGAGGATGGTGTTTTCGAAACACACGACACCTATACCGTCGAAGGCATCTACTATTCCAGTATCATTCTGGAAAATGCAGTTCTTCTCCACAAGGAATTCACATTGATGGGTTTGACCTTTGGAGAGTCGGACCTTGCCGAGGTCGGACCCTGGCCGCTTCATGGCCATGTCCAGGGTGGAGACCTTATCGGTGACGACCTCGTCATCGCCATGGGATTGTATGGCATAGAAACACTCGAGGTCTGAGAAGAAATATCTCAATAGGTCTATCTACCTGAAAGTTGATTTGGGTCCGATGACAGACCCCGCAAGTCAGGGTGAGTTCAAGAGATTCAAGAAGAACTTCCGCAGACTTGGTGAGATACCTGTTGTAAGATATGTCAGATGGTCCAGGGACATGAAGACGGCCTATAAAAGGACCTTCAAAGGCCTCCTGAAGACCTTGAAAGGGCTTGCTTTCATCCTGGTTATACTTGCATCTGCCATGCACATTCCCGACATCCCACCAGGAATGGGTTTGGTGATCATATTGCTCGGTTTCCTCGGGATAGTGAATTTCACCCGGGGTATCAATCTGATGATAAGGGCCAGGAGATCTGCAAAAAGGAGCCGTGAAGAGACAGGACACAGAAAGAAGAGGTATGTTCTACTCTGGACGAACATGACCTTTCTGATCGCCATCGTCTCCATCACCTTCCTCTTCATAATCGAGAGGCTCTCAGCACCTCAGGAGCTCAGAGGGGACCAAAAATGGTTCGTTTGGCCTGTCGTGTATCTGGGAATGTTCATAATATGGTCAATTGTGGCCCGGTCCATGGTCCTTTGCGGAGCCCGTGCTTTCAAGGTCGGAGATAGACTTGCTAGGGTTCAGCACGACAGAAGATTGTTCAAGAAAAAGGAGGACTGGAAGAAGAAGAAAAGGAGATTCGTCCTCTTTGCTGGATACCTTCCCGTCATTGGTCTTTCATTTATCGTGCTTTTAATAGTCAGCCTGAAACTGCTTCTTAGGTTCCTTATGGAGCTTGCATTTGACATTGAAGGTGCGACCTCCATCGGAGAGGAGACAATTAGGGTCGCCATAGGAAATGGATACTCCCTTGGAGATATCAGCGGGTTCTTCACAACCTGGTATGGACCGCTTATCCTCTATATCGGGGTCATTATGTTGATCGGAGTGTTCTCGAACCTTAGAACAAAGGCCATGATCTGGTCCCAGGGAACCGACAGATACTACTCACACATGGGCAAGAGGATCACACTGGCCAAGGATCTCAGAAAGAGTTTGAAGTGAGACCTCACTCCCAATCATCATCCCAGTTACTGGTCTCTCCATCCTCATCTTCTTCCCACTCCATGCCTGCATCTCCGAGGTCCATACCTGAACTTTTCTTGTAAGCTCGAACAAGTATGAACACCACAAGGATGATGATACCAAGTCCGGCGATGCCTGCAATGATTATAGGTACAATATCGATCTTGGCCAGGATACCATTGCCGGCTTCATCCTCCACATGAAGTGTCAGGTTGGTCCTTACAGCTTCGATATCACCAATGGAACCGACCATTAAAGAAAGTCGGTAATCACCTTCGGTGATGTTCTTCGGGACCTTGAGGTTGATCTCGAATGTCCTGTTCTCGCCTGGCGGTATTGCTGTGAAGGATGAGGTTGACAGAGAGATCCACTCCCGGACATAGGAAGAAGCGGAAACTCCGATATTCACTGAATCAGGGGCGTTTCCGAAATTCTCTATCTTCACCGTAAACTGGTACAATCTTCCAGGTTTCAGGTCCAACAAGAAACCATCGATCCCAATCTCCATTCTGAGATCGAAAACCTCCTTGACGAATATGGCCCTGGTGAAACTCCTTGTCCCGATGGACCCGCTGTTGGTTATCAATATCTGGAATGTGTATTCTCCAGCAAGTGCATCTTCTGGAACCAGGAAATCCAGATCAAGGATCATGGAATCCGTTGCATTGATCGTGATGGGTTGTGAATGCCCGGGTGTTAACCATCCTGCATCAACAGATGTTGTGAATGTGAAGTTGTCGAGTGAATTTCCGCTGTTCACCAATATGAAATCTCCGATGAATTCCTCTCCCGGGATAACCTTGTCATCAAGGAAATCTCCAGTGAGATCAAAATCGAAGAGTTTGGCAACAATGATCTTCAGTTCGAGGATCTGGGGACCAGCGTACGACCATGGTTCGATCATTACCCTCATTGTGTAGGTCCCATTCAGAGGGAAAACTGTACTAACATCCAGATACACATCTTTGTAACGTCCTTTGGCAACACTGAAAAGGTCCGGATTCATGGTTGCAGTCCAGTTATCATCGGGAATATCCAGAACCGAGATATTGAACTGATCAAAGATATTACCCAG
>JAUVBH010000088.1 GCA_030591285.1 Thermoplasmatota archaeon | reverse complement strand
CAGGTATGATCGAAATTGAAAAGATCATACATATCTCAACTGAAGCAGTATCAAATTACAATTTCGAAGCTTCATTCGACAGGCTAAGGAGCGGTGAGGATTCTTCAGGATTCAGGTTGAAGATAGAAGGTCCTCTTTTCCATGGTGGGAAAGGGATATGCACCATTTCTCTTGACATCAGCACAAGGGAAACGATCCTTCTTTCGCCAGAGCTCAGAGAGTATTTTCCGGTCTATCCGAATGTCTCTTCATACATACTAAAAACCATGGATCTCAGAGAGATATTGGCAGAGAAGGTCAGAGCTTTGATGACAAGAAAAAGACCAAGGGACCTGTATGATGCGTCCAGACTGATCGAGAGGGGTTCGGTCATTGATGAGGATCTGGCAAATAAGAAGTTGGAATATTATGGAATAACCTTTGATGAAAAACAATTATTGAAGAGGGTTACAGATCTCAAAAGAATATGGCTGACAGAGATGAAACAGCTTCTTGACCCGATGCCATCTCATGAAGCTTGTTATAGGTTCTTGGAAACAGCTTTGAGTAAGAAGTAGATCTGGAAAGTCATATTTTCAAAGGTCTCGAACTATGACTCGTAAAAGAAGATATCAAATAAAATTATACAAGTCTGAAAGTTGCTCTGTGACCGATCATCCTAATAACACATCGTGGTCACAGATCCAGCAAAATCAGTTGAAAGGAGAATTCATCGGCGATTTTGCGGACTTTTGTGTTTGGATCAAATGAGAATTAAATGAAACACAAAAGATGGGCCAACCCGGGATTCCAGGAGAATGCTGACACCAATATACGCTAGCTTATCGGGGTGTCAGACCTTGTGAAAATCAGCTGAACGGTGATCATATGGCGATTTTCACGGTCCGGGTTGGAATCTACTGCTCAATTATTGATTCCCACTTTCTCAAATTTCAAATTAATTAGGAACGAAAGTGGGCCAACCCGGATCATCGACACATAGATTTTGAAACTGCTAATGGTTCTTTAGTCTAACCAACGATAATAATTTGATTATATCGGATTGGAGGAAATTGATTAGAATACTCTTCCCACTTTCTCCAAATTTAAATTAATAACAAACGAAAGTGGGCCAACCCGGATCATCGACACAGAGATTTTGAAACTGCTTATGGCTCTTTAGACTAATCAACAATAAAAATGTGATTTTATCGGGTTGGAATAAATCGCTGAATTGATGATTCCCACTTTCTCCAAATTTAAATTAATAACAAACGAAAGTGGGCCAACCCGGATTTGAACCGGGGACCTTCCGGTTATCAGCCGGATGCTCCACCAAGCTAAGCTACAGGCCCGAAAAAGTTGGGTGGAAGACCCCATATTACGGTTTGCTTTTTAAGGTTTTTTATCAGGAAGAAGCGGCTTCAGGAGCCTTTACCTGCACCGCTTCTGGCTTCTTAACATTGCCAAACATCCCCATCAACTGGTTCCGTTTGATGAACAAGAATACACCAATTCCTGCGACCGCCAATATGATCAATATGATCAGCAGCCAGTTCGCTCCCTTCTCTTCACCACCTGTTGGAATGACCGCATTCGGGTCCTTCACTTCTCCCAGGTCATAGTAGTATTCTGTCATGTTGATGTAAGTGCCTTCCATTGGTTCACCGAATGGTTTCCAGTATGCGAACTGTGCATGGTAATCCTGAACAGGAATTATATGCTCCCCCGGTTCGAAGGTAAGGTTCAAGGACATGGTGAACTCCGCCCTGACCTCCTTGTACTGGGTCTCTCTGAACCGATCTCCGAAATCCCAATCGATCCCAACTCCCTCAACATTGAATGACCAGTAAGTTCCGGTATCCAATCCATCCAGTGAGATCACATCGAACCTGGCATCTTCCAGAGCTGGTCCGGATTGTGACCAGTCGCTCCTACCATCGCCATTCCAATCTATGGTGGCATATAATGAAGCGATCCTTTTGTCGTCAGTGTTCCATGGATCAAAGGTAGACCGAACCTCAAGCTCTGAAGCGGTCTCTGGAATGTATACCATCTTAGATGTATCGTGGTTCATAGGGATGGCGTGGTTGGTTTGGTTGGAGAACCTGCTCCATTCACCGTTCCACGCAGTATAGAGCTGACCGGTCTGGACTGTCTTCTCCCTGGCCTTCATGGTTCCCTCGAACTGTTCGATCGCATGCTTCACACAGATCTCAGGATTATCGGCTCTTCCATCTCCGTTGAAGTCCCTCTCACGAAGTTCCTTCAATGTGAGAGCGATGCCGATCGCCTTATCGACGTTGATCAACCCATATCCTTGTGCGTAATCGAATGGTTGGTCATTCCATCCGATAGAATAATTTTGGGGAACATAGTTCTCTGAAAGGGGATCTCCCTCGTCGGAGGGAAGGATATATTCGGCTGAAGCCTCCATGATCAACTCGACCTCGTGGACCAGGTTACGTGTATCGTTCTGCCAACCTGCATCCAGCTTCTCCTGTTCGGCATCCTCATAGATATGGGACATTCTGAGGCCGGGATAGGCCTGGAACATAAGGGCTGTCACACCAGCAATGTGTGGTGTTGCCATGGATGTTCCTGAAATGGCGAAGTAGTATGGATCGATGTTCGACAAACCTGCTCCCTGTTTTGTCATGAGGGATATCAAGGTCCTTCTTGCTGCAGTGGACTGGATATTTACACCAGGTGCCCCGACATCGGGGTAGGTTGTGATGATCCCAAGCTGCCCTCTTGAAGAGAAGCTGGCGACACCGGTCCCATCCCTTGCCATTGCAGCTACTGCAATGTTCGATGGAACGTTTCCATAGGGATTGGTCTGAATATCGGATCCATCGCCCCCAGAATTTGAGGCAGCGAAAATTACAAGAACAGTGTTCTCGAAGGTAAGTTTCTGTGATATGATGGATATTCCATCCTGCGGGTTGTAATCTCCAGGAGCTGGGCCCCATGAATTGGAAATTGCCCTGATGGGGTCGTCCCATTCGTATGTGTGTCCGGGTTTGGAGTGTTCGTAAACCCACTCCATGGCTCCCACGGCGTTGAAAATGGAAACAGCTTCCCCAGTGGACATTCCGATCAACTTGGCTCCGGGAGCTACACCAGCCCTTGCACCGGCGGATGCGTCCCCATTACCTGCCACGGTTCCTGCACAGTGAGTACCATGTCCAGATGAAGTGTCACCGTTCTCGACCTCTCTCCATGCAAAGTCGGAATCTGACTTGTAGTTCTTTATGACCTTCTCACCATAATCGAGATCTGGATGACCGGCATCGATACCGGAATCAAGAACTACCACTGTTACGCCCTGTCCATCGATGGCTGGATATTCTTTTCCAACTGAGTCAACGATAGGTGAGTTCCATACCTTTGAAGCGTTGATGGTGGTTGTTGTCATATCCATCAGGAATTCCATCTCAACGTTTGCCTCGACCCAGAAGGTTCCTGAATATCTTGCGATAGTCTCAATGGCTTCCTTGTTGCCCCTTGCAAATATGGCGGGCATCACATTCATACGGAAGAAAATATCAAAGCCAGCATCTTCAGCTGCCTGGATATCGGTTGCGGTCATGGGTGGACGGAATTGGATGACCACTTCGATATTCTCAGTAGGACCAACCTCTTCAACAGCATCATGAACTGAGGGGTCAAGATCGGACATCGTGTTTCCAAGTCCTTCATACCAGAACTCCAGGTCGTAACCAAAGGGAGTCTCATCTGGTAGCGCCTCACTTGAAAGGTCGAAACCAACAAGGAGCCCAGCTAAAGCAAGAATTAATAGAGCGACAATGGTTGCAAGGATACGGGATTTCATAAGAGCACCCCACACAGTACTGTGTAACATTCCTCATTAAGGTATTGTTAATAACTGTATCGGTTAAAAACAGAAAAAAACTTTTCCTTTAACCCAATCCTCACTTTCTGGACTGGACAGTGGAAATAATTCTTCGAGCTACGGTGGGATTCACACCTTCGACCATTAGAAGGTCTTCGGGGATCGCCTCTGTGAAGTCGCTCCATCGGGAATAACCAGCATCGTAAAGGTTCTCGGCCTTGTCCCTATTTATATGAAAATCCTCAATGAAAGCCTCGATCATTCTGTCCCTGACAATGGGATCCCTTTCATCGATGATGGCCCCTTGGAACTCGACCTCTTCTTCCCTTTCAATGCTCTCTCCCTCGACATCTTCACCGGTTTTCTGTTTGCTTCTGCTCTGGAACCAGAAAACCATCGCGAAAATGAACGCAAAGGTCAAAATGGAAGCTCCGAGCCAAGCTGCAACCTCGGTAGTGAGTACACCCACAACACCTCCAACTACCATGGAGATACCAATGATTATGATGAGCCATTTCGGTTTCACAGAACGACCGAGGGAGACTGGGGTCCAGGTTATTTAATTCTGTCGAAATCGGTTTCTAAGCCCAACAACTAAAAATGACCTCCTCGTTGCTGAGATCAGTGATCCTATGAAAGGGGACCTTGTATTCGGGACCAATATCTCATACGGTATTGGAACATTCGACAAACTGAAGGATATCATCCCGGAAGGGGACATTGTTCTGGTCCTTGGAAGAGGATCTGCAAGATCCCAGAACCTTAAGTCCAGAATAAGGGATCAGCTCGGTGAAAAGATCGAGGTCTTTTCAGGTGTTGAACCAAATCCCCTTGATACCACTATTACGAAAGGGTCCGTATTCATTAAAGAACACAACCCGGACCTTATCATTGCCGCTGGAGGGGGATCGGTCATGGATGCTGCCAAGTTCATGGCTGTAATGGCAAAGCATGGTGGAACGGTAATGGATTATGTAACAGGAGAAAAGACCCCACATGACAGCGGATATCCAGTATATGCGATCCCAACAACGCCTGGAACATCATCGGAGATCACTCCATTTTCTGTTGTCACAATTCCGGAGCTCAACAACAAGCTGGGACTGAGGCATCCTGCGATCTATCCAAAAAAAGCGATCATAGATCCTTCCCTGACCTTATCCTTACCTCAACTCCAGACAGCTGCAACAGGTTTTGACATCCTGTCACATGCAGTTGAGAGTTTCTGGGCAAGGAATGCAACCCACTTGACCCGGGAGTTCTCTCTCAACTCCATAAGGTTGGTAAGGAAGCATCTAAAGGGAGCTTATGACAATGGAAATTCCATCAAGGATAGAGAAGGTCTTTCCCTTGCCAGTATCTTCGCGGGTCTTGCCTTCGCGACAACAGGAACAACAATATGTCACTCCATCTCCTACCCCATAACATATGACACAGACCTCCCCCATGGAATGGCCTGTGCTCTTTCCATCGGACCTACCTTCGACCTGTTGATGGAAAAGAATGTGGAGGATATTCAAAAGATCTCAGAGGCTTTCGATTCAACTCCTTCTTCCTTCACGAAGGATCTCAAGGAGTTCATGAGATCTGTCGAGGCCCCAACGACCTTAGAAGAAGCAGGGTTCAAGGGAGGATCGGAAAGGATCATGGGAACCGATATGAGGGGCTTCCAGGCAAACTTCACCATTCGCCTCAGGAACGATGAGGTGAAAAAGATCATACAAAATATTCGATGACCCATGTGATCAGCGAAAATTAATTATCCATCCAGACATCATTTCCCCGGGGGGAGAACTTGGAAAACGATACAGCAACAAAGGCTTTCTGCACAGTTTGCAGGAAAGAGATCGTAGCAGGTGACGATTTCACTTTTGGCGGAGCCTTGATATGCAATTCCTGCACGGATAACTTGAAGCTCAAAGAGATGGACACAGATGTTGCTGATGAGCTGCTGGGAAATATGGTGGATGAAGGAGGAAAGGAAGCTCTGAAGGATTTCATTGCCATCGCCCGCTCATTACCAGCAGAATACGGATGGAACATACTGGCCATTGTTAGCAATATCTCCAATGACATAGATGAGGTGCAAGCTCAGGCACTTCTCGAGAGCTCAACCATGATCTGCGGTATGACGGTCATCAGGTTGGGAGAAGGAAAAGGTGAAGTTGATCCCGGTCTTCTATCTTTGTTTCTAGTCCTGGGACAGGTAATTGACCTATCATTGATGAAGAGAATTGTCCTGGACAAGGGTCTCAGAACCTCCAACAAGCTGGACGAGATGATACTCGTCGGGGAACAAAACTGGCTGCTTTTCGATATGGTCCTGGGTATCTCGCACGATAAAGATCCAAAAAAGGAGTATATCCTTGCCTCTTGCCTGGAAAGATTGGTCTGATCAAAAAAATCCTTCGACCAGGACAGTTGCTAGAACTGCACATACTATTCCCAGAGCAATGGTGATCAGATGGAGAAGTGTGACCAACCATAATTTTCTCTTCTTGACGAATGAAATGGTATTTGCAGGTTGAAGCTCCTTGGACTTCACAATGGAGAGATATATCCCCAGTATACTGGAAGTGAATATCACTACCGAAAGGACCACAGGGTCCGGTCCAAGTATCAAAGTGGTTGCCATGAGGATGATACCTGCCAGGATCACCACCATTCCCCAGATCATCAGGATACCAAACTTCTGATGGACCTTGTATCTACCCCCGCCCTCTGGGAAAACGGTATGGACCTTCTCTTCCATCATCTCTGACCATTTATTTGGCCCCTCCACGACAACCTTTCCCGGTCTATCGGGGTCCAGATACAGAGAACATCTTT
>JAUVBH010000261.1 GCA_030591285.1 Thermoplasmatota archaeon | reverse complement strand
TCGGTGATCGATCTGGATACTGAACTCTTTGAACCGATGATAACGTTCAGAGCCTTCAATAGCGAAACCGAAGAAGCTTTCGGTCCTTTGAAAAAGGATGATGTTCCTGTTCAATATCAACTTGGTTTAAACGAAGTGTTCATCACCAAGGAAACAGCAGAATTAATTGAAGGTAAACCTGGGGACCACCTGTTGATATCCACCCAGGAAAAACAGAAGACCTTCATTATCAAGGATGTAGTGGATACAGATGGAAGGGCAGCCTGGGGAAATGACAATATGTTCTTTTCCTACGAAGCACTCTATGACCTCTACAATATCACCAATGTGACAGCAGAGGTCCCGGGCCTGAATGGAGATTGGAGCGGAGGTTTTTACAATCTACTTTTCATATCAAATGAAGGTGGTGTCGTGAATGGTGGGGAACTCTGCCCTGATGTAGTTGAAAGATTGGATGAGAAATTGAAGGTTGTTCCTCACCCCGTTGACTCCAGAAAGTCCATGGAGGTCACCTTTGACAAGAAGACGAATGTCGACGCCGCTGTCTCTGCCATGAGCCAGTTCTCCACCCTCTTTTTAACATTCGGGACCTTTTCCATCATAGCAGGTATTACCCTTATCATCAACATATTCGTGATGCTCTCCGAGGAGAGGAAGGAAGAGATGGGTATATCAAGAGCAATTGGTATGAAAAGAAGACATCTGAGAATGTCCTATCTTTTCGAAGGAACAGCTTATTCTTTTATTTCATCATTAGTGGGGGTCGCTCTCGGAGCTCTTACAGGTTATGGAATAATATTTGCGGTTGAGAAGATCATTGAATCGGTTGCAAACACCGAATTTGCGATCTTGGAATTCTACACGGTCACGCCATTCTCACTTATCCTTGCCTTCATCGGTGGTTTCTCGATCACGATCACTACAACTATTTTCATCACACAGGTGATAGCGAAACTGAACATTGTCTCTGCAATTCGAAACACTCCGGTCCCCAAGACCAAGTTCAAACTGATAATATTCGGATGGACAATGGCAAAGGTTTGGGATCCGATAACAAGGACCAGTGACGGCAGCCCCAAGGCAAAGTTGATCAATTTCATTTTTGACAAGATGGTCGTTTCCGGGTCTGGAATGCTGTTGCTGGGAGCCATCCTACTGATCCTGGGATTCATCTTTGAGCTTGTTTGGCCTGTCTTCCTTGGTGCTTCTCTGGGGATAATAGGGATAGGTCTTGTTTTCAGGTTCTTTGTCAGCGAGAGGATCACCTACAATATCATCGGCAGCCTCATCCTATTCATCTATATCGTACCAACACCCGAACCTGTCAGGAGCTTTGGTGCTGATATGGAGATGTTCATCATTTCCGGCATCTTCATGGTGACCGCCGGGGTACTTCTACTTATCTGGAACACTGACATAATACTCTGGGGGATCGAGAAATTCGTTACTGCCATACGATTCTCTCCAGCCACCATCAAAATGGCGATCTCATATCCCATGAAGAAGAGGTTCAGAACAGGGGTAACTATCTTCATGTTCGCCTTGATCATCTTCACTATCACAACCCTTTCAATGATGGTCCACACATTCAATATCAACATTGAAGCATTCGAACAGACCGTTGGTGGGGGGTATGATATCATCGGTATCTCCAATACCGCAGGTATCGAAGATATGGAATTCATACTTTCGGATACCTCCGTTGTGGATGATGTGAACTGGGACAGGACAGTCTCATTGAAGCAGGGTATAATGATGTTGAACTATACACTGCCATTCAATATGGGATTCGAAGAGATACCTATCACTTGCGGTGGAATATCTGAAAAGTTCATTGAAACCAACGGTTATGGGTTCAACGAGGTCGCATGGGATCTGATAGACCCTGATGGGACAATGGAACACACTGATCGAAACGTCTGGAATTCTTTAAAGACCTCTCCCGATTGGGCCATTGTTGACAGCTCCTTTGGAGAAAATGATTTTGGCCCGCATGGGATGGCTGGAATTGTCGAGGCAGGTGACAATATCACGGTCCTCAGCTTGAACGGAACATCATACAACAAGACCGTCATCGGCATATCCAAGCTGATGGGTTATAGGTCAGTTTTCTTGTATGAACCGGTCGCTGAGCAGCAATTCTTTGCCAAGGAACGGAACCTTCACATGATAAGTGTAAAAGAGGGCAAGGACCCCAGGGAGGTTGCTAATGGTCTAAGGAAAGAGCTGATCCTCTATGGTTTCTATGCCATCGTAGTTGAGGAGATACTGGAAGAGATACTGGAAGCTCAGAATAACTTCTTCAACCTCTTCAATGCTTTTCTATCTCTGGGTCTGGTGATCGGTATTGTTGGATTGGGCATCGTTACCCTGAGATCGGTATACGAGAGACGTCACGAGATAGGTATGATGAGAGCGATCGGGTTCAAAAGGTTCGGTGTTGTATCATCGTTCCTGGGTGAATCTGCTTTCATTGCCGGCTCCGGACTTACGATCGGAGCTATCCTTGGTATTGTACTTGGATGGATACTCTGGAGAGATGATCTGAAGGAGGTATTCCCTGAATTCGGTGTCCCATGGGTGAAGATAATTGCCATAGTTGGTGGAGCACTTGTCTTCGCTTTGCTCTCCTCCATACCACCTTCATTGAAGGCTTCTAGGGTTGTCCCTGCCGAAGCGCTCAGGTATGAGTGAACTAAAATAAAATACCCGGATCTCAGGATCCGGGTAATATATCAAGTTACCAGATCATAGATCTATTGAGTTTTCCCAGATCCCGTGGAGATTGCAGTAAGATGTTGCAATTATAGATTTGAACTCCGAAAGCGGGATGTGGAAATCTGCACTTGGTTCTGTGAATGAGGGAGCGAAATTTATCTTTCCCAGATCGATCACCATTCCATTCTCCTTCACACCCATGAGCTGAGCCCATGCAATATGATGCTCAACTGTATTTGGGTGGGAGATCTCCTTGCCAACAATGATCTTCACAATATCCTTGCCGCTCTTTCCCTCGGCTTTGCATATCTCGATCTCGGGCACATGTTTCTCCTTACCCTCATTCTCTCCGGTCTTGTAAATTTCACATGCTTTCATCATTTTCACCTTCCCCTAACAAGTAGGAACAAGCCTTAGAACACATAAAGGTATTGAAAGGATATTCCTGAAATGTTAAGGTCCTGGCCATATGGCTGTCATTTTCGATA
>JAUVBH010000005.1 GCA_030591285.1 Thermoplasmatota archaeon | reverse complement strand
GATGTGAACAAAGAGCAATTCAACTCATCTGGACAGGTTATTATTGAATCTGGATATAGATCCATCTACGTTTTCTCCAAGGTATCGGAGAACATACTTCCAAAGCTTGAGATCGGGGATATGGTGGATATCAAAAATATCGATCTTGTTTCCAAGGAGACCAAGCCTCCAAATAGATACAGTCAAGGTGGACTGATCCAGGAGATGGAGAACCTGGGACTTGGTACGAAATCAACGAGACACGAGATCATACAGAAACTCTACACCAGAAGGTATATCGAGGACACACCACCAAGACCCACTGACTCCGGTGAAGCTTTGATTGTCGCTCTGGAAAAACATGCAAATGCCATCACCAGACCCGACATGACCGCAAAGTTGGAAAATGATATGGAGAAGATCTCAACCTCATCTCTGGAACAATCCGTCGTTATCGAGGAATCAAGAGAGATGCTCACGCAGATCTTCGATGAGCTTGAGAAACACAAAGAGGCCATCGGGGCCGAAATATCAAAATCCTTCTTGGTCCAGGATGTTGTGGGAAAGTGTCCACGATGCAACAATGACCTTTTCCAGGTCAGGTCCAAGAGAGGGAAGAGGTATGTCAGATGCTCAAAGCATCCAGGTTGTTCCAAGAGCTATCCTCTGCCTCAGAAGGGTAAAATTGGATTCACAGATCAGGCCTGTGAAGTTTGCAGATCTCCCAAGATGACGCTTTTCAGAAGGGGTTCCAAACCTTTTGAGGTTTGCATGAACCCTGACTGCTCCTCAAAGAAGAAAGGGGAAGATAAGGATGGAGCCTGACAGGTTCTCCATCTCTACTCGGCCATTGGGGTCCTTGGAACGTCAGCTGGATCCAGTTTTATTTGATGATCTTGAACCTCCTGCCATTATGGGGATCCTTAACACCACTCCAGATTCATTTTCAGATGGTGGTTCATTTGGTTCTTTGGATGAAGCTGTCTCGAGAGCGATCCAGATGGTCGAAGAAGGAGCAGCAATGATCGATGTTGGAGGCGAATCCACAAGACCATTCGCTGATCCTGTATCGATCGAAGAGGAGATACGCAGGACCATTCCAGTTATCCAGAAGCTAGCTGACCAGGTAAAGGTCCCACTATCGATCGATACCAGACATACAGAGGTAGCAAAACTTGCGTTGGAGTATGGTGCTTCCATAGTAAACGATGTCAATGGACTCAGGGAACCCCGAATGGATGAACTTATCGCAGAGAAAGAGGCATCGGCTGTGATAATGCACATGAAAGGGACACCTAGGGATATGCAGGTAGCTCCAAGTTATCAAGATGTGATCGATGATATCCATGAATTCCTTGTAGAAAGAGTGGACCATATGGTTTCCCTGGGAGTCCAGAAGGGACGATTAATGATAGATCCCGGGATTGGATTCGGAAAAAGGGTTGGTGATAATCTGATGATCCTCAGGGAACTTGATAGTTTTACTGACATCGGATGTCCGATCCTGATCGGGGCATCAAGGAAGTCATTCATTGGAAAGGTGCTTGGATCTGAAGTAGACGACCGGTTGGAGGGTTCTTTAGCCTCAGCGCTTATTGCAGCAATGAATGGAGCTTCTGTGCTGAGGGTTCATGATATAAAGGAGACAAAAAGGGTCCTTGATATTTTCAATGGTGTTCGGACGCCTGAAAAATTTCTTTAATGATTAAATAGAACGGAAAATTTTGTTCCAATCTTCTTTATAATGTTCTCAAACATATTCTCTTTCATGGGGGAGAGAAAGAGATGAAGGGAACTGCTTTTACAATATATGCCATAATATTGACAATGGTCATGGTCTCAGTGGGGATCATGGCTGTTGCCTTGAAGGAGAATATCGAAGGTACTGAGGACACCCATACTGAGAAGGATATAGGCACCGGTGAGCTTCCATTTGTACCGTACCAGGAAGGATCCAATGCAGTCTACTCGGAGAATTATATTGAAACATATGGTGAACCACCTGAACCTGAACCGGAAGAAGAGGAGATCCCTGTCCAGGAGGAGTCCTTTCGGTGGAATAAGGATCCAGATATGGATTCACCGGAGATCTATTTCCATGTAAATGAAGATATGTTGGTCGATATATCGGTAAACATCGCTGGAGGGGTAACAAAGACAATTCCAGAGATTCCTATGGATACGGAGGCTGAATGGAATGATGTTCTTGTGGGTCCAGATGGCTTGATACTGTATAACGGTCAGAAATACTCTATGCTCTACTATGAAGGAATATTCGTTGACTCCTATGGCCCATCAAATATGGGGTGGGTGGTCGAAAATGTCGATGGTGCCCTCTATTTTGAAGGTGTAATGGTCACGGAGAATAGTCTAATGCATATTTTTGTGAACAAAATGAGATCATCCGGTCTGAAGGATAACGAGATCGAATTTCTTATTGAAAGGGTCCTTGAAAAAGAGATGCTTGATTTTGACAGTCAGTATCTTCTGATTCGGTATATACCCCAGAGTTCTGTGGATGAAGCTATACAATTGGAAGTCCCTGAAATCTTCTCAGTGATGAGAAGACATTTTCTCCTGGAATCAACCGATGAACATATCCAACTCCATGATCCTGAATTCAACATGGTGTTCGATGGGAATATCATCCATGAAACCGCAGTGAACAGGATATAAAAAAGTACATAAAAAAAGGGGGCCGGCTTTCCCGGTCCCCATTATGTCCTCGGTCAAAGACAAATTCAGGTTTTTTATAGGTTCTTCTTCTCTCCGCAGAGTGGACACTCTACGGATCCTGCACCTGCTGGAACGTCGATAGCTGATCCGCAGAGGTCACAATTCGTTGTCTGTCCGGGAGCAGTCTGTTCAGCCTCTCCTGGAAGCGCTGCGGTTGTAGTGAGCTCTTCAGGTGTTGGTATTGCACCTGGTGCTGCTTCTGGTGCCTTTCTCATTCTTCTGACAGGCTGTGGTTCTGGTGCAGGTTCCGGACTTGGTGCTGGCTCAACAGGGGCTTGCGCAGGTTCCGCAACTGGCTCTGGTGCCTGCTCCGGTGCTGGTTCTGCAGTAGGTGGAAGGTTCGGTGTCTCTGTAAGAGATGCTGCTCTCTTGATGGGAGCAACCTGCTGTGCAGACACTGGTGGGAGTGACACTCCCATCTCCTTGACCTGTGGCAGAAGCGGTGCTTCGATACCTGTCAAGACCTCGTATCTCTGCATTATCTTTCCTTCCTGGACAACATTTCTCATTACACGGTCCTTCTGCATTGTTGATCTTCTTTTCATTATGACCAGCATTGATATCAGAACTATGAAGAAGCCCAGTATGAGGAACAGGTTCATCATATCCCAGTATGAATATTCACCTTCTCTCTCGTCAGGAAGACCAACCTTAGGATTGAGTGGTTGAACATCCATAAGGTCGTTCACACCATCAGAGTCAGAGTCCTGAAGTCTTGGATTAGTTCCCTTCTCTATCTCCAATTCATCCAGTAGACCATCATTGTCATCATCTGCATCTGCTCCATCAGGAATGCCGTCGTTATCTGTATCAACCTCGTCAACGTGTTGTTTGATGTATATGGAGATAGAGTCAGTGACAGTGTATTCTCCATCCGAGATGTAGAGTGTTATGACATGGACCCCTCTTTCCAGTTCAGATGCACCTATTGTGAAAGTTGCTTCCTCACTGATCTGGTCCTTATTGGCAAGGACCCATCTGTATGAAAGGGATCCCAGATCCGGGTCACTACTTCCTGATGCATCGAAGGTTATGGTGTCCTTTGTGTTGTAGACTCCCTGCATCATCGGTTGTGATATCTCTGCTACCGGTGGGTTGTTGACCTTCCTTGGTATTGTGCTTATTGGGAAATCCTCTGAGATGGTGTATCCATTTCCTGCGATATCCCTTGCTCTCCATCTGATGTAGTTTGTGGATCCAGGTTGGAACAATAGTGCAGAAACGGTTTCTGCGGATACTGTGTTTCCATCTGTGTTTAGTTTTGCAGAGATCCACCCTCCATAGTTTGTGAGTCCGTCTCTTGAGACAGAGTACTCTATGGACGATGCATCGATCCCGGCTCCAAGGTCGTTGAGCACCACCGATGCGGTCACTATATTCTCCACAAGTGGCTGCTCGTCAATAGTTGGGGTTGCATCCGTGTATGTCAATGATGTGATATCCACCCATACGTTTGATGGATTGTACATCGATGCATTTGCCTCATAGTTCGGATCTGCAGGGTCCACAAGTGTTGTCACACCTTCATTTCCTGTTTCATCCATGACCTTGAACCAGACGAAGTTATTCTTTCCTTCAACAAGGTTTGGAATATTGACAGATAGAGTGTATTTGTAATACAACCCATCCTTTTCTTCCTGGACAATGTTGTATAGGGGTCTCTTCCAGATCGTGTTCCCATCATCCCTTGCAGCGGTTGTCATGCTTTGTGTGATAGCATACTGGAGGGTTGATAGTTTGATGTGCGGTCCATTCAGATGCTGAACCACGTCGGTGATCTGGATAATGATATTGACATCCTTGCTGTTGAACCATTGTCCACCAAGATATGATGGAGTAGCTCCACTGAGCATCAGATCTTGTGAGTCCTTGATGATGGTCTTCATTGCCCTGGCTCCAGGATTGTTGACCTTGTCAACAGCCCACACATAGATGTTGTAGATCCCATCACCGGCAAGCTGCAATTCAACACCAAGCTCATCGGTTGAATTTACAACGAAGAACCCACCTGGTCCCTCGATCATGTATTCGTAGTGATCGATCCCGACCTGTGAGTCATAGGCTGGATCCCATGCGACCCATACCTGTTTATCATCGTCCCATCTCCCTTCTGGATCAACCTCAGAATCAGCATGGAAAGCAAGGTTCGGTGGTGTTTCTGGTCCATTGAAGTCCAAAGCTATGTAGAAATTTGGAATTGTTGAAAGATCTTCCATTTTGTCAACGTATTCCGGTTTTACAATGATATTGATTGTCAGAACATATTTTCCGGAATCCACGTTGGTTGGTATTGCGAAATTGATATCATATCCACCTGAAGTTGAATTTTCAAAGATCCTTCCATAGGAGTCTATGACCCTCAGGAAGAACTTATCGTTCATTGGTGATACATCGGTTCCGTCGTAAACGACCCTGATCCCGGTCAATGTTAAAGGAGGTCCACCTGAAAGGAATTGTCCCCTTTGGATCTCTTCTTCACCTCTGAGTACCTTCACATCATCCTTGTCGAACGTCAGGTCCATCTCGACATGGAGCCAGTCCTTGTATTCAATTTGTTGAAACACCCTAGCAGTACTTACAGAAGCGACCACATCAAATGGTGTTTCTGTGAGGAAATTCATTGTAATCCGTAATGATATGAAGATCTCAGCATTGTGGTAATCCAGTATGATAAAACTCGATCTTTCGGGCATCAACTGGATCCCCCCACCATAACCTTCTATGGTATAGAATGTGTCATTGATCGGAGAGTAAGCGACTTGATATGCAAGACCTAGGTATTCTGATTTCAGATTGAAACTTAGGACAACTTCCTGTACCTCAACAACAGTCCAGGTGTCATTGTAGGAAAGTTTGAAGGTATATACCCCATCTCCAATTTGGTCGTTCACGGGTTGATACCTGTTTCCTCCAGCATCTGCTGTCAGGATATCAAAGTTCTCCCCATCGCCATCAAGCAACTCAAATGATTTGATGCTCATATCTGGTGGAACCGTCAGGATCACATATGCAGCTCCTCTACCATATACTGCACCCGAAGCTTGCCCTCTATGGTAATAAGCACCAAAGAAAAGATCGGGATAACCATCCACATTAAAATCTCCGGATGCAAGGTTGGGATAGTAGTAATATCCAAGATAATCGTAGTAATCCCCGTTGATCTTGAGATTTGCATCTGCAGTGGATTTGGACTCTCCCCAATCAGAGGATCCATACCAAAGCCACAAAGCACCTGCATAACTGTTAGCGGAATACAGACCACCGTAAAGGTCTCCGTAGCCATCCTGGTCGAAATCATCAACATATACTGAATGGATACCATTTACCGTTGTGAACTCAGCATGGTCGGTGAAATCCATCCTGGTTGACCAGGTTCCACCACCATAGCCATCCATTGTTCCATCGCCATAGAAGATGTATGCAGCTCCTGAACTGTAATAAGACCTAACACAAACCAGATCCTTGAAGCCGTCACCATTCATATCAAAGACTTGTGGCAGATTGCCAAAATAGAAGTTACCGGATGAACTGTACATCCAGTGATGTTCCGGTAATGTACTATCTCCATCGGCTAGATCCAATAATGAGAAATCCTTCTGCCATTTTGATCGGTCACCAGGAGTGCCCTCAAGGATATGAAGTGCCCCGGCATAACTACCGTACGAGTTAGTTGTTGACGAAGAAAAATAAGGTTCTTGGTATGCTGATAATAAAAGTTCATCTGCTCCATCCCCATTTAGGTCTCCGGCGTTAGGCTTACCATTCATTGATCCGTACACGTAAAAATATCCAGAGGGTTCTTCGTGGACTTTTCCGTATATCCCGCAATCATATTCACCATTATCTGCGTTATATGATGAGGACCAAGTGCCCCGTCCCCACCAGATCCAAGCCTTCCCCCACATTGCATAGGTTGGATATAAGTAAGTTTCCGCGTAACCATCCCCTGTTACGATCACTTCATCGTAACCATCACCATCCAGATCTCCACTGGCGACCCTCCATCCGAACCAAGTGTTGGTAGCTCCTCTTTCACCTTTGAAGATGACATCAGCATTGGAGGGTTTCAGAGAGGCTTTTTCAGGCCAGGTGGTCTTTCCAAAGAAGATATACGCCTCTCCAACGTAACTGTTAGCTCCCTGTGCCCCGATCAATAGGTCATCAATACCATCTCCGTTGAAGTCACCAATGGCCAGATCTGTCCCCAGATAGGATCTGGAAGATCCAGTGATCGTGATATTTGCTTGACTGGCAGTATTTACAGGATGGACATTCTTGAGGCCGAAGTAAATATAGACCTCTCCACCATAGCTGCTAGCTCCATAAGCAGCAATGATATAATCATCAGCTCCATCTGCATCCAGATCACCAGCGATTACAGAAGATCCGAAGTATTCATACTGTGCACTACCCAGAAAAACCTGGTCAGCTTTATCACCATTATAGAAATCAATGACACCATCCAACCTTTTCACAGCAAGCGGTTCATCAGTGGGCTCTTCTCCACTCGCATCTGAGGTCCCGAAACTGATCGAGCTAACCGCAGATAGAATGAATATCATAACAATCAGGATCGTTATCATTGTAGAATTCTTGAGTCTCTTTTTAACTTCCAACATCGTATCACCACACCACAGTTGTATTTCACCGAGAGTCAAACTGTGCTCCCTACCAAAATCAAAAATCATTCTGTATATAAAAGAGATGGTATGAATTTTTCTTATTATATAATGTGTCTGAATTGGTTTTTGTCCACTTTATTGCTATATCACTGCAACTTCATCGCTACTGGGTACTTTAGAAAACTTTTTGTATCCTTCCTTGTTAGTCGACCACGATAAAACTATAGATAAAACTATGGTAATGACGGTGAAAGGGGCGTGCAAGATTGGGTAAGATCGACATCACAGTTGTTATTCCCGTATACAACGAGGAAGAGAATGTAAAACCCCTTTACAAGAAAGTAACCAAGGAATTGGATCGCATCACTTCAAAGTATGAACTTATTTTTGTCGATGATGGAAGCAGTGATAGGACACTGAAGAACCTCAGAAAAATGGCAGATGATGACAGCAAGATCACCATCATCACATATTATCGAAATTTCGGCAAGGCTAATGCACTACACGCAGGTTTTAAACATGCAAAGGGAGACATAGTGTTCACCATGGATGGGGACCTTCAGGATGATCCTGCTGAGTTCAAGAACTTTTTAAAGAAGATGGACAAGGGTTACGATTTTGTAACAGGATGGAAGTTCCACAGAAAGGACCCAATGGGAAAGAAGATACCATCAAAGTTCTTCAACTACCTGATAAGGAAGATGACAGGGGTAGAGGTCCACGACTCTAACTGCGGTTTCAAAGCGTATAGAAATGAGGTTTTGAAGGAGATCGATGTTTACGGTGAATTCCATAGATATCTCCCCATCATTGCCAATTGGAGGGGTTTCAGGGTTGGTGAGATCAAAGTTAAACATCACAAAAGAGCCCATGGAAGTTCCAAATATGGTTGGGAACGCCTCTTCAAGGGTTTCATGGACCTGATGACCATCTCATTTTTAACAAAATATGGCCGTTCTCCGCTTTATCTATTCGGCTCCCTTTCAGCTTTCCTACTATCCCTTTCGATAATGGGAACGATCTGGACCGTCATTGATGCAGTGTTCGGTCTCACATCTCTTGAATGGGCCTTCGGTCTCGGTAGCATCATGTTCTTGCTATCCTCGATCACCATGTTCTCATTTGGAATGCTTTCCGAAATGATCCTCCAGACAGTAGGCCATCAGAAGATCACAAAAAATTATTACCGAGTCATCAAGGGAAGGTAATTCTTTCATTCCTCTACTTCTGGAATATCACACTTTACCGCAGATGAAAGCTTCTGGGTGTATTCCAACTTCACTAACTCTTCACCTTCAGGGATCTGAAAGATCAGTTTCACTGTTAAATTCTGACCGGGTTCTATGGGGTCATATTGGAAATCCTCACCATTGAAAACCCACAGTTTCTCTCCACTTTGTGTATAAGCGAAGAAGTGGGGAACCGAGACAAGGAACTCTTTCTCATCATTGTTGTTTGTGATCAAGACTTCAATTACCTGCCACGATCTTCCCTGGACCGGGGTAATGTTCTGAATTTCATCATTGGTGACATAGGTTTGGTCCACACTCAGTGAGATATCGGGGTCAACCAGCTCGTCCACGTCTTTGATCAAAACTGCTACAGTTGAAATCACTATCAAAAGGACGAGAGCAGATATTGCTGCTATCTCTTTGTAACCGAACTTGAACGCCACGACACTCAAAACACCACGTTGGATATGTTACTTTTGTTTGTATCAACAATGGGATAAGAACGGGTCCTACCACGCCTGCATACATAATTTGTTTAAACATTACTGCAATCATATGCTGTATGGAGGGGCCCCCCGATCAAAGCAGAGGCAATGCTTCGGGCATTGGATCTTCTGACATGACCAACAGGGTTATCGCTGTTCTTTTGATACTCTATGCAACTGTTCTTATCATAACTGCTATCTGGGGAACAAGATATACTTCCTTCAAAGCTCTATACGGGATCTGGTTCTTACTCTATATCGGCCTGATCTATATTGTAATAAGTTCAAAGATCCTGAAGAGATTGGAGAAGATCAACCCGGTTTGGATCATGGTCTCGATATTTCTTGTAACTGTTCTCCTTCATCTACCGTTCCTTCTCCGGGACCCTTCACTATCTCAAGATATTCTCAGACTGGAAAGAAGAGGGGACCTTTTACTTGATGGAAAGTTCCCCTACAGGGATTTCGATGTGAACAAACCTCCTCTCTATATCTGGATGGTAGGTCTGGTCTCCCTTCCTTTCGGAGCAGATCAGATGGTATTTAGGATCGTTTTCACTCTATTGAGCGGTCTGGTCCCCGTAGCAATGTTCCTTATTCACCAACAAAGTGGGAAGAAAGGGGAGGGTTCTGTAATGGGCCCCTTTGGAAGAAAGATCCCCGGGATGAATTGGATGGCTGCTTCTTTTGCCTATGCCCTCTGTCCGATCCCAATATTGGAAACCGGATTGGGAGGACATTTCGATCCAGTGGTCGTTCTGGCCACATTGATCGCTTTCTATTTTTTTATGAAGGACAAAGTGTTATTCAGTGGAATATTCCTGGGGCTTGGTTTTGCTCTCAAATTGTATCCCATGTTCCTTGCACCTATCTTCTTTCTCTCATTGGGAAAATGGAAAGATAGGATAACATTTACCATTGCTTTCTTCACCATTCCATTTCTGGCATCTCTCCCAGTCCTATTTGTGGATCCTGGACTGATGACCGAATATCTAAGATATCAATTCGTGAACTGGTACACAGGTTTCTCGATCAGATATGGTCTTGAAATGATACTTGATTCTCTCAATCTGCCCGAAAAGATAGGTTACTGGTTGTTGACATTGATACTTGTGGGAGGGATGGTATATTTTATTCTCCGGGGAATGGTTGGAAAGCTAAGAAGATCGGACACTGTATTACCCATGGCAATGATGCTTGTTCTATCATCAATGGGACTGATCATCTCATCGATCTTCTATTTCCATGGAGTGGATGGGCCTCAAGAGACCGGCCTGGCGATCTTTGGAACGATCTTCTCGGTAACCCTGCCGGTCATCGCTCTTTATCTGTATCTACATTGGATGCCATTCGGTAAACCATCAATGGAAGGTTTGGATCTCACATCCATCTTTACTAAGACAATAAAAAAGCACAATGTACCATTCATAATATCCTGTGTTCTTCTTCTGGTTATATTGACCTCGGCCCAGTTTCATCCATGGTATATTGCCTGGATACTGCCCTTTTCCCTTGCATCGGGGAACCCATACTGGAGCTGGTCTACACTCCTTCTGTTCGGATCGTTTCAGGCTAATTCTTATCCACCATGGGAACTGGGTGGGATCTAGGTCTGGTGTTCCGATAGAAATTGTTCCTTGGCGATCTGAAGGTTCACATTTTCCTTTTGAATATACATGTTGAAAGTTCTTTCTCCCATGGGAATTCTACCCTCGATATCCGAAATTGTCCAGTGTTTCTGATAAGCCCGTTTGAAGTCAAAGTTCTCCTTGATGAACTTGACGTACAGGTCATATTTTGATAAATGGTAGGTAAAGATCACAAGTTGGACATCATAATCGCAGGTGATGTTGATCAGTTCCAGATCATCAAGAGGGGGATGTCGAACCTCTGCGAGATTGGTAGCTTCAGGGGGTTGCAGTCTATCCGCATAAACACCAATGATCGGATCTCCGGATATCATGAATTCATCCTTCTCTATGGCGTCGGAGACATCACGGGCGATGCCCCATTCTATGGCTTCACCTGTATCGAGAAGTATCCCCCCTTCGACCCCCATACTGACGAAAATGAATAAAATTCCAAGTGAGATCAATGGTAAGGATCCAGGTTTTAGCTTTTTGTACCATATCTTTTGTGGAACTCTGATCTCTTCACTCTCGTGTAAATCATCCATATCTTTTCGATCCTGAAATAGATAATTGAAACCCCTTCCTCCAAGATAGCAAACAGGTGGAAGCAGTATTATGAAATAGTGTTCCCACAAAGGTGATTGGATCAGCAGATAAACGAACAATGGCACACTCCAAACAAGCATTAATTTTACAGATCTCAATTGGATCTCCTTGACAACAGAGATCATCGCCAATACAAACGGAACGGATGAAAACGCAAGGAATTTCAGGAGAGTGAACAACTTCTCATCTATGGGCATTGAAGGTCTATTCAGGTTGTCAAGGAACATACCATTCAGTGTGTTTTCAAATCCATATATGCTCATCAGTAAAAGGGAAGGGATGACCGTTGATACCACAAGGATGATGATATGTTCAATTCTGACCTTTTTATCATGGATCCCAATGGATCCTCTGATGGATCCTACCAGCATGTAGACCCCAACAGAGATGATCGGTATTGCAGCGAAGAGCTTGGACATTGCTGCCATGGAGAAGAGAATACCTGTGATCAAGAGAGGAAATATGACCTTGGGATCCAGTAAACGACGATCCTCCTGCATATCACCCTCCCCATCCAGTCCTCTGTAGTATAGAAATAGAGTATAGAATCCAAGGATCAGAAAAACAGCACAATATAGATCTGAACTGACATGCCGGCTTTCTTTGAAGAAGATGTAGTTGGCTGCTAGGAATAGAGAAGAGATGATCCCGATCCTCTTGTTGCCTGTTATTTCCGATATTGCAATTATTCCTATGACCCCTATCAGTGATATTGCGATGGTCAGGAGCCTTGTGTTTATCGGATCTCCATTGAGGATATCCAGCAAAAAGGTGAACAATGGTCCCTGTTGAGTGTTCACATCGACATACATCCGATATCCATTGGATAATAATCGAGCGGACATCAGGAATATACCCTCATCTGCACCATTGTTTCCCAGGGTTCCTGAATAGGATCGTGGACTGAAAGGGGATGGAATATTGAAGATCCTGATCATACCTGCCACGATCAATATCCCGATGTAATGTGGATACTTCTGTAAGAATCCTTTGTTGGTATCCTTTTCCATCAATTCTCAACCCAATTTTTGATAAAAGAAACTTTCCCAGTGTCATACAAGGTCATCAATGTAGAATCTGACCTTATGAGATCCCTCTGTAAGATATATTCCACAAAGTCCATGGTTCACTCTATTTATGCTTGCGATCCCTCCATTGACTTCAACTTCCCACGCCGGATAATAGCTTTGACTAAGGACCAAGAATCCCGATCCAGTTAAATTTACCCTAACTGAATATTCGTTGAATGCCGATCTTTGATTCCACACTCGATCCACCGGGTGGGAACCCATGCCAGGAATGGTTATCAGGTAGGGTTCTTTTTCAAGAAGAACTGAATTCAAGGGGGAGAAATCATTTTGTTTCATCCTCTCCAGTATGTCCTCTTCAGAATGGACCGTGAAGTTCCTCACTATGAAAGCTCGAGGTAGAACATTCGGATTCTCATAGACATTCACCTGGTGCATGTCTTCGCTCTCAAATGCAAGTTGAAATCCGCTTCCAGTAAGTTCTTCCTGACTCAGGATATATTTAACGTTCAACATGTCCAATACAGGATGGTCAAGATTATTGGACAGGTTCCTGATGGTTGTCACAAGTTCATTGTAATATTTCAGCTCAAGTGGATTGTATCCTCCTATTGCTTCGATACCGTAAATGATCTGAAAATTGTCCTCAATGATATCGGTTGGATCATAGACCCTGTATCCTTCTGAGTTTTCCTTGAGGAAAGAGATATAGTCGGTTTCTTCATAGATCTCATCGAGATCCTTTGTGTCTATGTATCCCATGTGATAATATCCAAGATTGAGGAGGATGAGAAGGACCAACGCAATAGTAATGTGATTGGCGTGATCTCTCTTTTTCAATCTCCATAGTAGAAGCCCAATGGAGGCAGTTATGAAGAAAGAAAGGGCAACAAGGTCTTTGATCACCATGTTAATCGATAGGTCGATCTTGGAAATGGAGTCTGATAAGGTCCCCTCATCAGCTATCAGGTCAGGAAGGGTTCCTTCGGCTGCATCTGAGATCATGGGTTTGAATATCATTATTGATATAGCGATGACCAATGCCGCGATCGAGAATGCCATTAGCACCTTGTTGATCCTTTTCAGTTTCATTGTATCTGCTGATGTCAACCTTTCCAATAGGAATTTGGACCCAAAGCCTGCAAGGATCGAGGCTGCAAAGATCGCTATAAGAACGAACCTGGATGGAACCCTGAGAATATCGAAACCGGGAACGATCTTCCAGAAGATCCAGTAGACCGGTGTGTATCTACCCATTGCCATAATGAGGGAAAAGATCCCAAGGAAGGTGAAGAATTTCACGTACTTGTTCTTCCAGAATTTGAATGAAAGGAAAACGAGAATAATGGTGGGGATCCCAATGAATACAGCAAGTTCCCAGTAATTCCATATGTGCCAGTAGTTATCATTCAAAGGATTCCCGAAAAGGTTGGGAAGGATCAGACCGAGAAAGTTCTGTGGGGGGAACGAGTAAGATGTCGCCCAACCATAGCTCATGCCGCCATCTCTTGTTGATCCTGCAGTATATTCAAAGGTGGGGATAAGTTGGACAAGAGCAATTCCCATTGCAATTACTCCGCCGGCGAGGGGAGCAGAGATCGGTTTGATCCATTCCCTGTATCCCTTCAATTTCTTCCGTATCGATCCGATATGGAATAGATAGCAGGCAAGCATCAGGATCAATGAGAATATTGATATCTGCACATGACCGGCAAGGAACTGATTGCCAACAACAAGGCCAAGCAAAAGCCCCCAGAAAACACTCCTTTTCTTCATTGTGATGTCCATTAGAAGAAAGATCATGGGTATCCAGCTTGCAGAACAGACCTGTCCATAGTGACCGGAGTAGACATGTCCAATGAAGTATCCACTGAAGATAAAAACCACCGATGATAGATACGAGGAAGAACGTTCCAGACCAAGTCTCCTGCAGATCAGGAATATGGAAGCTCCTGCAATGAAAAGATGAAGTATGAAGCTGGATCCGAATGCAGATTGGGTAGGGAGAATCCAGAATAAAAGAAGATTGAGGGGGTAGAAGAATCCCAGCTGCATGTTTGCGATCAGTGGTTCTCCCCCGAAATTATAAGGGTTCCAGAATGGCAACGAACCGTTCTCAATGGAACTATTGGCCACATATCTCCAGGGGTAGTATTGTTCTATGATATCCGAATCGGCAGAGTAAATGATCTGGTCAGGATGCAGTAGTATCTTCCAGAAGAACACACACACGGTGACAAGGATCAATAAAATGAAAAGCAGGTCCACATTTTTTGGTTTGGACAATATTTCCCTGGGGCCCGATCCTGCTGAAAGGTCCTTTGGAGGCCCTCCTTTGTCATTCATATCGAACCCTGTTCGGGTAATGGATGCAACCTCTATATCATTGATTGCTTCTTTTCTTGGATCTGAAACGGAGATATCCAAGAGACATTATTCCAAGGGGAATGGAGATCCATAGGGAGGTAGCCACCTGGAGGAGGGAAGCGGCCAGAGCAGTTGATTCATTGATGTTCAAAAGTTCCAGAACAGATTTGCTTCCGAACACATTTCCCGCTCCGATGGGTAGGATGAATCCCAGTATGTTGGCAACGGCAATAGCTGCTATTGCTCCAAGGAAGGAGAGGTCCAGGTCTCCCGGAAGAGCCTGAACTACCAGATAGAACCTCAAAGCTTCATTTATCCAGATCACAAGTGTCAGGATCATCACACCGGTACCGGTCCAGGGGTTCTTTCTTATCGTTCTGAATGAAGAGTGATAGCGATCGATGGAACCTTCCAATTTTCCCGCGATCTTGAAAAGTCTTGATCCCCTGTTACCCCGGGTGACAACGAGCGCGATCTTTTCCAGTATCCTGTTGGCAAGATTGAGGAATTTCCTGTTCACCAGCAGGAGGATAACTAGGAATATCATCGTCCCACCTATGCCGATGAGTATAACCATCGCCTTGACATCTTCGAACCCGAGTTCGCTGATCATGTAGATTAGCCCGATCACAGCAAGGAACAGGATGGTCATTATATCAAGGGATTTTTCAGCAAATATCGATGCTATCCCCTTAGAGATCCTGTTGCCAGTGTGTTCCTTGAGCATCAATGCTCTCACAGGTTCTCCACCTACTTTGCCAGGAGTGGAATTGTTCAGGGCCAGGGATGCTAAAAAGATGGGCAGAGTAATGATCCCTATCTTCTTTGCTCCCATACCTCTCAGGATCCCGAACCATCTCATAACTTTACAGAATGTATTGAGAAAATAGAGAGAAAGTATCAGACCTACCAGTTTCAGATCTGCATCCGAGAGGACATCCATTGTCCTTGATACATCTGCTTTGAAAAGGAGGACAGCGATCAGGAATAGACCTAGCCCGATATAGAGAATGTCCTTCCAGTGCTTCTTGATATCCAAGGTGGATCCCCATTTCGATTAAGGGAGCGGTTTACCGATAGACCAGTATTTAATGTTCTTCATGGACGAAGGATCTACACATCTCCTGCCATCGATGATCACTTTCAGATCGGATTTTGAGTTCCAATCGATCCTGCCATAGATCGGCCATTCGGTCATCAGGAAGACGACCTCGGCTCCAATTAGAGCTTCATCCGGGTCAGCAACATATTCTATATCTGGGACCTCGGAGCGGAAGTTTTCCATGGCCTTTGGATCTGTTGCAGTGATCCTTGCGCCCTTCTCCAGAAGCTGTTTGATCACAGGAAGAGAACGGGTATACCGAATGTCATCAGTGTCGGGTTTAAAGGATAATCCCAGAACAGCGACCTTCTTTCCCTTCAGGTTCCCTGCCATTTTTTCTCCTATTGAAACAAGGTGTTTTGGCTGTATATCATTGTTCAGCATAACACCATCGAGGATAGGAGTATCCAATTCCAAATGCTTAGCTATGTTCATCAAGGCAGAAACATCCTTGGGGAAACAGGAGCCTCCAAATCCAACTCCGGCACGGAGGAACTGGGGAGATATCCTGAAATCCATTCCAACCCCTTCCATTATATCATATACATCTACCCCTACCCTTTCACATATCCGGGATATCTCATTGGCAAATGATATCTTGGTGGCCAGAAGTGAATTGGATGCGTATTTGATCATCTCCGCAGAAGCCGGTGAGGTTCTCAGTATCTTTGAATCCAGTGGTAGGAAGAGTTCTTTCAATCGATCAAAGGTGCGATCATCAATGCATCCGATGATGACTCTGTCAGGGTTCATTGAATCATGCATCGCTGCTCCCTCTCTAAGAAATTCCGGACACATTGCAATACCAACGTCCGATCCTGCAATTTTCCCGGAGAACCTTTCAAGCTCTTCTCTAATGGCCCCCAGGGTGGTTCCTGGTACCACGGTGGATTTCATGACCACAATATGGAATTCATCCTTATCCTTCAGAGCTTTACCGATGGTTTCTGAGGCAGCCCTGATGTATCTGTCATCCATGGACCCATCTTCTTTTGAAGGCGTTCCAACGGATATGAAGGTGATCTCGGTATCCAGAACCGACCTATAACCATCAAGGGATGTTGTTATATTCCCTGCTGATACATGTTTCTTCAGAAGATCATCCACTTCAGGTTCATAGAATGGTGCCTTCCCGCTGTTGATGGTCTCCAGTTTCTCAGGTATAACATCTACGAGAACTACCTTGTTCCCTAGCTCGGCAAGAGCTATTCCCGTCGTAAGTCCAACGTATCCAGTTCCAATTATGGATATGTCCATGATGGGGCCTCCGCCACCCAATTGTGGAAATAATATATCAATACATGGTAGAATTTTCCATCAGTGAAGCACGATGGAGGCGTAACCCACAGCGGAGGAAGCTGGACTGATATCGTAGCTTGTGGTGTAGTCCAGGAGCTCTGCATTATTCGCACCGAGTTTCCTGGAAGCAAAGTACATTGCTGCGATCGGGCCAAGGCCGCATGCAGTAGTTCCAAGCTTCCGTTTTTCATTGAACGCTCCCTGGAGATCGAACTGAAGTAGTCTATCAATAACGGGCATATCTCTGGATCTTGCAAATTCCCCCGCATTCATCCCCTTGGGAACTGGATATCCATAGTTGTTGCCGCAGTGGGTGAAATCGGAAGAGGCAATGATCAATGTATTTTTGTCAGTTGTTTGAACAGCATTTGCTACCTTTTCCCCAAGAAATTCTGCTGCGGCAAGGGACTGGTCCATCATTGAGATGCAGACCTGCTTGATGTCAGTGCTGAAGGATTGGACGAAAGGGAGCTGCACCTCCATTGAATGTTCGCTAACATGTGAAAGTTCATCTGGAGGAAGGCCGATCGCATCTGCAAGGATACTGTCACTTTTCATAATCCCCAGTGGTGTGCTGAAATCGTCGAAGGATACACCGATCTCCTCTCCCAGCCCATGGTGATTGGGCCCGATAACGATGACAGAATCGGGAAGACCTCCATCTGCCATGGCAAGAAAACCAAAAGCTGCAGTGGGACCGGAATATGTGTATCCAGCGTGGGGAGAAACTATTCCAATGACCTTTTGGCCAGTTCTAGGTGTATTACGACCAGGGCCTTTTTTAAAGCACCTCTGGACCTCTTTGATCAGACCTCTCTCTGATCCCGGGTAGAACATACCCGCTACTGCTGGGTGACGCATGGCAGAGTATTCGTCTCTGCCCACTTAATTGTTTTCAAAAATTCAGAGTGTGGCTTCAAATTCTTTGACATCACCCTTGAAGTCGGAATTTGATTCGATAATACCCTTAAGTTTCTGAACCTCTCTTGTGAGAAGCCAGTAAACAATGGCAAGGGATCTTCGACCCTTGTTATTGGCCGGGATGACAACATCAACATATTTTGTCTCGTTGTTAGCATCGCATAGACCTATGACTGGTATTCTTGAAGTTACAGCTTCTTTCAGGGCCTGTTGATCCGCAGCAGGATCTGTGACAATGATGACCCTGGGTTCAACATACAGGTTCAATGATGGATTTGTAAGTGTTCCTGGAACGAACCTACCCGGAAAGGCATGGCATCCAATGATGTTGGAGAACATCCTTACCGGTTTCTGTCCGTACTGCCTCGCGGATACTACAAGTATCTCACTTGGATCATACTTGGCGATCATATTCGCGGCTATCTTGATCCTCTCATCGGTCTTCTTGATGTCAAGGACATAAAGACCATCTGAACGGATCTTGAAAATGAATTTCTTCATATCCGCGCTCTTTTGCTGGGTTCCGATATGGACCCCGGATGTGAGGTAGACATCCTCTTCTATCAGCAGGTCTTGGGCGTTCTGGTTGTCGCTCATGGATAATCCCCTTAAACTTGATCTATGAATTCTCCCTCTTTACGGTCAGAGGTATGACTCCCAATTCCATTTCCTGCTGGGCGATCTTCAGAGGATCAACCTCTTCTGATTTTACCAAAGGTGGGGCCCCCAGACTAAGCTGTAGTGTCCTTGCACCGAGGATCCTTGCCTTCTCGAATCGGGTCATCATTGTTACTTCCCCTAGGCACCGCAAATCTACATAATTGGGCGGTTTCGAAAGGTGTAAAGGGGATTCCCTTATAAACCTTATGGGGGAACTACCCCATAGTTCATGGACCCTTGCCTGTAACCTCTGGGATCCAGGGCCATTTTCACCCCTACAACAGCGTTGGTAATAGACTCCCAGACCTGCAATGCTCTGGCCGGATCGTCCACTTCTAGAACCCCGACATACCCCCCTGCACTCCTTTCGAAGAGTCTCAGTCTGATGTCCCTAAATCCCAACTCCCTGACCCGATCTTCAATATCCTCGATGATCCGGAGCTTCTCTCCTGTGATCTCTTCATCATATGGTATTCTTGTCATCAGACATGTTGTGGATGGTTTATCGTGGATGGAGACCCCTTTTTCTTTCAGTATGGCCCTCGCCTCATCCTTTCCGATACCTGCTTCCATCAAGGGATGCCATATCCCGAGTTTATCAGATACTGCCAATCCGGGCCTATAATCTCCCGGGTCATCTGAGTTTGTCCCATCAGCCACTATGTCATAGCCTTCAGATCTTGAGATCTCAAGCAAGTGGGACATCAAGAGCTCTTTACATACTCCACATCGGTCCACTGGATTCGATATGATCTCATCTCTCCCCAGGACAGAAAGCTCGAGCTTCTGGAATGGAATACCAATGTCCTCTGCTATCTTCACCGCTTCCTTGATCTCTGAACGGGTGATTGCTTCACTGTCGAACATCACAGCTTTCGATCTGGTGCCTGCAACTTCTGAAGATGCAAGGGCCACAAGTGTGCTATCCACACCTCCGGAGAAAGCGACGATCATGCTCTTTTTCTTTGAGATGATCTCCAGCAATCTCTGGTATTTTTCCATGGACAGTTCAGGAAAAGGTTGGATAAATGATTTGTCTCTACATTTCGAAATGCTTCCCGTATCAATATGAACTATATGATACATTTAAATAAAAGGATTATTGTGAGCGGGTTCATGCCCGAAGCTACCGTGATATTCACACTCTGCGAATCATGTGGTGAGGAGACCCCTCACCGCGTGCTAAGGGGTAAGATGGGCGCAACCCCTGAAAGCGGTTTTGAAGGAACTGTCCAGTGTGTAACATGCAAAACGATCCATTCCGCCCACATCCCCATGGAGAAACCTGTATCCATCCATTCAGTGATCTCCAACGGGGAACTTTCTGAAAGAAAGAATATTGAATTCGGACCCCTTGAAGAAGTAAGGGTCGGAGAGGAGTTCTTCTGGGAGGATCACAATTTGCAGATCACCTCCATAGAAATAGGTGGAAAAAGGGTCAACATATCAAAGGCAAGGGAGATATCCGGACTTTGGTTGAAGATCTTCGACACCGTATCTGTCAAGGTAAGTATTGTAAGAGGTCCCAATACCAAATCCGAAAAGGTCGAAGCTGCTCCAGATGAGGAGTTTGCAGTGGGCGATATGTTGGAATTTGGAAAAGACAAAGTGGTCATTGATAAGATCAAGACCACCAGGAGAATGGTCTATAGAGAAGGTTCTACCATAGAAGCTCGAGAGATAACCCGTGTCTATGCCAAGTTGATCAAGGAAAGAACCTATTGATGAACATCATTGCTGTGCTGGTGGTAGTGCTGGAAGTTCCTGAACAGGTGCAGTTGATGGGGGCAGGCTCTGCGGAGCGTAACCCATTGGAGGGATCATCATTGGATCAGGTGGTGTCCTGTTGGATTCCCGAACCATGAGTGCTCCGAACACTATCAACCCAAGAAGACCCAGAGCGATCAATACTATCGGAAGGATCGGGATCGAATCTTCCCTTATCGATGAACCTGGATAGTATTTTTTATCGGTGGGATCGGTTCCGGCGTAGTATTCTTCCAGATTCGTGAAACCGTCCTCATCAAGATCCCCATCCCCATCCTTGGTTTCGGGGTCCATCCCCATGGAGATCTCGTAGGAATCATTCATCCCATCTCCATCGGAGTCCTTGAATGCCGGATCTTCCGTCATTGCCAGGATAATGTTTATCGAAAAGGATCTTTTCAATGTGTGAATACCATCATTCACCGTTAGTGTGATTATATGCTGTCCCGCTGTGAGGAATGTTTCAATTGTAGGTGAATTACTGAAAGGACCATCTATGTTTGACATCCAACTCACCGATATGTCATCTTCCCCATCCAGATCACTGACGACAACTGCAAACCTTATGCTCTGGTTGTCAAGGAACCGATCTCCAATTATGGGTGATATGATCTCAACTGTGGGCATGACATCCATCCGGATCCGGTACACAGCAGTAGTGTTCCTTCCGAGTTTATCCCATGCATCGATCGCCAGGAGATTTCCATCACCCTCATGCCATTTGTCCTGGGGGATGGTCAGAGTATATTCCTCGTATCCATATGAGTTGTTGTAAGGTTCTCCCTCTAGGGGGATATCAGAGGAGAAATTGCCTTCTCCCAGTGAATATCTATATGATATCCCTGATGGATCTATTCCGATCCCCTTGTAATCGTGGATAACTACCTGGATACCGTCTCTGGTGTTTTTCAACCACTCGACGGTGGTACCGTTTTCATCCACTTCTGGTTCTGTCATAGTGATGGATGGTGACCGGCTATCCACCCATATGGGCAGCTCTTCAGAATATTCCAATCCAGATCCTGCCAGGTCCTGACCCTTGATCTCAAGAACATTATCCTTGCCTTCGCTCAGCTGTGGTCTGATATCAAGGAGCAACTGGTTCTTGGTCTTCCCATAATATTCAAAGCTCTCCCACTCGGAAAAACTTAGTCCTCCGTTGGTCGAAGCTCGGTAGAATAGTGATTGTCCATCCACCGGAGACAGCTCATCGTTGATCTCGACCTTGACTATTGGACGATTGCTTAAGGCCCATTCACCTTCAGAGGGAGAGACGATCTTGAAAACAGGTGCAGTTCTATCAATTATCAATGTTGTGTGGATCTGAGGTCCAACATTGCCGACTATATC
>JAUVBH010000110.1 GCA_030591285.1 Thermoplasmatota archaeon | reverse complement strand
TCCGTTTACCTCATCAACACCCTCGATCTCCAATATCTCTTCGATATCTATACTAGCCAGATCGAATCGAACATCGATATCTTCATAGTTGGTAACTTCAAGACGTTTATCGAAGGAGTCGAATGCGTTCTGTGTAGCATTGACCAGACCGATGCCAAGTCCTACCGATAATGCAATGGCGAGAACGATCGATATCGTCCTCATTTTTTGTCTCAGAAGGTCCCTCGCAGCCTTCTTTAGGAGTATCAACATTCTTTCATCACCTTCTTAGACCTTGGTTCTCGGTGCTGTTTCTGAGAAAAATTCCCATCCATCAGGTATAGCACTCTGTCTGCAACCTCTGTTATGGAAATGTCGTGGGAGACCACAATAAATGTGGTCTGTTCTTTTTGATTCAGGTCCCTCATCAGGTCCGCGATCTTTTGACCTGTCACCCAGTCCAGGTTCCCCGTGGGTTCATCCGCAAGAACGATGTCAGGTTTTTTCACCAGTGCACGGGCAATAGCCACTCTCTGTTGTTCGCCTCCAGAAAGCTGAGATGGGAACATGTTCGCCTTATCAGGGATACCGACAAGGTCCAGGGCTTCCTGGCTCCTCTTCATCATATCTCTCTTATCGTGGGCCATTTCAAGTGCCAGGGCAACATTCTCAACTGCTGTGAGTGAGGGTATGAGGTTGAAGAACTGAAAGATCCATCCGACCTTGTTCCTTCTGTAACCTGAAAGCTGTTTCTCTTTGTAATTTCCGATGTCCTCCCCCTCGACATTGATGGTCCCATTCGTTGGTGAATCGATCCCACCAAGGCAGTTGAGCAGTGTGGATTTTCCTGAACCGCTTGGGCCTAATATGACCAGGAATTCTCCTTTTTTCACAACGAGGTCAATTCCTCTCAGAGCTTTCACTTCCACCTCACCCAGATTGAAGGTACGCTCCATTCCCTTCACTTCTATCATGACGTCTTCTTTCATTCTTTCACCTCTTCGTTGAATGTAACATAAGTTCTGATCAGTTCTTCTCTCAAAGCGTTGAGATCCAGTTCCATTCCGGTCTTCTTCAACATTTCATAATAGAGAGCCATTCCATCCATATTGGAGAGGAATATCAGCGCTTTCATCTGAGGGTCCTTGACTCCCATTTTCTCATAGATCCCGGAAACCATCAATGAATACTGACTGAGGAAATCGATCCAGAGTTTGCTTTCATCTTCCCTCCTCGTGGATTCATCGAAAATGGACCAGAAGAACTTGGTAAAACCTTCTTCCTTTTCCATCATGGATATCATGAAATCGATGAAATGGATCAATATGTCTTGAGGTTCCATTTCATCAGAGACATCTTCAAAGAAACTAGGCTCCATGTGGGTCTGAGCCCACCAGATCAAGGTGTCCCTGGCAAGAGAATATTTAGAATCAAAATGGTGAAAGAGGCCGCCTTTTGAAACTCCTGCTTTTTCAATAACCTTTGTTAAGGAGACCTTATCGTAACCTTTGCTGGAAAACAGTTCAAAAGCGCTTTCCAGTATCCGTTCCTTTGTTTCCTTTTCGGGCGTCATCGATATCCCTTCAGTAAACCGACCGACCGGTCGGTCTGTCACATGTATGGATAGGTTATATTATAATATTTTGATAAAAAGAACTATAAGTATCTCTTTGTGAAGGTCGATTTCTCTCATCAATATATTTAATGAATAAGTTCTTATAACGATAACCGATATCGATATTCGATATTATGTACGAGAGAAAGGTCCTTCTTGGTTTCATTCGGGCCCATATCCTTCATCACGCTGTCAAGGATCGAGGGATATATGGTGTGGAAATGATGGAAGAGCTCCGCAGCCACGGTTATTCGATCAGTCCGGGTACCCTTTATCCGATACTGCATGAAATGGACCGGGATGGAGCCCTCTCATGTAAAGAGATCAAAGTGAAGGGGAAGATCCGTAAGGTTTACTCTGCAACCAACAAAGGTGAAGAGGTCCTTCAGAGGTTGAAGCTGTTCATCAAAGAACTGTCAGAGGAGGTTCTGGAATGAATATCATTAGGGTCAAAAACGCTCGAAAGAAGCTAGGTGGGAAAAAGGTTCTGAAGGGAATCGATCTCCATGTGAAGAAGGGAGAGATCATTGCTCTTGTGGGCCCCTCCGGAAGTGGAAAATCCACTCTTTTAAGAACTCTGAACAGATTGATCGAACTTGATTCCGGAACGGTTGAGTTCAATGGAAAAAAGATCACAGATCTCGATCCTGTTGAACTCAGAAGAGGAGCTGTCCTGGTCCCTCAAGAGAGCGTAATGCTACAAGGTACAGTGATGGACAACATAATCTATGGCCCAAAGCTGGCAGGCATGGGAAATGAGTGTGACATTGAAACCTGTTTGTTGGATGTAGGTCTTTCCAGGCGTTTCTCCAGAAGGGATGCTTTGAAGTTATCAGGTGGTGAGAAGAAGAGAGTATCTCTAGCCCGCGCTCTTGCATTGAAACCGGAGGTTCTACTTCTCGACGAACCAACAGTTGGAGTAGATCCGAAGAAAGTTGAGAAGATGGAGAGCACCATCTTGAAGATAGCAAAAGATCGAAATCTCACTGTGATCTGGGTAACTCACGATGTCCCACAAGCGATAAGGGTGGCAGACAGGATCGCAAATCTGAAAAATGGATCGGTCAAGGAAGTTGCAAAGACCACTGAATTCCACTGGGAGGGAGCATATTGACCGGAATTCCATATACCTGGGAAGAGGGGCTCCTTGTTCTTGGAATGGTAATGGTCCTGTTCTTTGCCGCAGTATTGCTTTCATTCTGGAAGAAGATCGGTATCGCCAAGGAGTATACTCTTGCTTTGTTAAGAGGTGGGATACAACTTTTCCTTGCTGCCACAATATTGTATTTCCTGTTCGATTTTGAATACTGGTATTATCCAATTTGGCTGTTGATCGCTGCTATGGCAGTTATGGGTGGTTACACTTCTGCCAAAAGAGCAGGCAAAATGCCGAAGGCCTACAAGATCACCACACCTTCCATTTTGATCGGTGCAACCGTTGTGCTTTCGGTTCTTGCAATAACAGGAGCCATGCCCAGCAAACCACAGTTCATGATCCCTTTAGCAGGAATGGCCTTTGGAAATGCAATGACGATATGCTCTCTTGCTCTGAACAGATTGATCAGGGAGTTCGAGACGAATAAACCTGCCCTGGAAACAATGCTTTCTCTTGGGGCAAATCCGAAAGAAGCTATGAGTGAATATTCCAAGATGTCAGTGAGATCGGCTCTGATACCCAATATCGATTCATTGAAAACCCTAGGAATAATATTCATTCCCGGGGCAATGTCCGGTCTTCTTATTGCTGGAACAGACCCCATCCTTGCAGCTGAGTATCAGATCATCGTTTACCTCATGATAGTAGGTGGAGGAATAATCACTTCCATCACGGTTGTCACCCTAGCAAGAAAGATGCTGTTCACCAAAGCCTATCAATTGGCCGAGTGGCTCTGATCGAACCCATTCTCTATCTGTTCAAGTATCAGATCAACAAGCTCCTTTCTTCCTCTTGTCAAATAGAACATATGCCCGCCGTAGTAATTGTTCGATCCCAGAGAGAACTGATCCACCCTTTTTTCGATGATGGTCGGGGAGACAACCTTGTCCTGATGTGAGAAGAATATGTGGTCGGTACTCCTTGGATCGGGTAGTCTTCCCTGTGCCTTCACGAATTCATCGATGGTTCGAACGGATAACCTTTCGGGAATTCCGAATATATCTCCATCCACTGCAAGCGGTCCTGCATCTTCTTTATCAAATTGTCTCTTCAAAATGGGAGTTGTTATCACCCTCAACAATTTGATCATATGTTCATGGCTAGAGGTCATCCATTTTTCGTTAACCGACCAGAAAGGTGAAATGAAGATCCTTCTCCTTGCCTTGAACATATACGAAAGAGTGAGACCACCAAATGAAAAACCAACTGCGACATGGTCCTCCATTACCTCCTGGATGTCCATGCACTTTTTCAGTACATCCCTCTCGAAATCCTTGAAATGAGTTGGAAGTTGAATGTGGGTGACATCAAGATCCCTATCCAGCATCCGATTTATCCACCATTGAGTGCCAGGCTGGCGGCAGTTTCCTCCGAAACCGTTCAGGAATAGTACCTTTCGCTTCCCACCTGGAAAATGTGTCACTCCGAAATCCAATTGACCTTTCATATCAATGGCATATCGACCTCAGAGAAAATAAGGTTTCCATTTCGTTTAAGTAGAAGATTTCACCATTACCATGGGGGGAAGAAATGAGGTCAACTACCCTTTATACCATCCTGCTGGCTATGGCGATCATCTTACCGGTAGGGGTGATAGGTATGGATGAGAATTCATACCATACTTTAAGTGATGAACAGGTCCCGCCAACAAGGGCCCCATCTTTCACCAATGTATCAGAGGATGCGGGGCTTGCAGGATATAGAGGGGACAACCTCGCCTGGGGTGATTACAACAATGATGGTTACCTGGACCTTCTCGTCAGAGGCCCCTCTTCGAATTATCTTTTCAAGAATAACGGCCCTCCAAATTGGGATTTTACCGATGTGTCCAATGATACCGGTGTGAATATAACCAGAGGTTATTCACAATGGGCAGATTACAATGGTGATGGCAACCTGGATTTCTATACCGCAGGAAATGACGATCATCTCTTTCGCAATAACGGGGCCCCGAACTGGGACTTCACCGATGTGACGGCCACTGCAGGAAACCCCTCGGATGGAGTTCAATCCGAAGGTATCGCATGGGGTGATTACAACAGGGACGGGTATCCGGATATTTTCACGGTGGGGTGGAGAAAACCAGGCGACCTGCAATGGCCTTATGCAGGTGAGATGGATCGTTTATACAAGAACAATGGCGATGGGACCTTCACAGATGTTTCAATAGCAGCCGGTCTCAATTCAAGAGCTACATCATATGCTGGAATGGGAGTTGTATGGTGCGATCCAAACGAAGATGGCTGGCCGGATATATATGTTTCAAATTATCATCTCAATCCGAACCAGCTCTGGATCAATGATAGGGATGGAACCTTTACAGAGAGTGCCCAGGAATACAACCTGACCGGGAAAGAGACAATCTACCAGGGAACAAAATACAACGGCCACTCCAATGGAGCAGGGTGGGCGGACTTCGATAACGATCAGGATATGGATATATGGGTTTCACATCTGGCCCATAAGGATGATGAGAGGAGCGGAATGAACCGTGGGTATTACTGCGCTGATTCTCAGCTATTCGAGAACTCGGGACCTGCATATTTCAATTTCACCGATGTCCGGGTGGAAGCAGGGATACCGATCACTCCGTCCGGAACGACAATACAGGACCCTGACTCTGGAAACCTAATGTGGAAGGATGAGGATTATTTTGGTGTCGCCTGGGGTGACATGGAAAATGATGGCGACCTCGACCTCTGGGTTCCCCAGGTGAAAACATATTCCTTTTGGGACAACTCATTCCTCTGGGAAAATAATGGAGACAAGACATTCACCGATAGCACTGATACATCCAACCTGAAGGTGTGGTCCAATACCGGGGGCACATGGGTTGATTATGACAACGATGGTGACCTTGATTTCTGCACCGAGGGAACATATCCGTTCAGGGGGCCAAGGGAGCTTCATCTTTTCAAGAATCCTGGAAATTCCAATCACTGGGTCGAGTTCGATCTGAAAGGTGCAGGTGGTCAATATCAGACCTCTATCGACGCTGTCGGGTCAAAAGTTGTTGTAAGGTCAGGAGACCTTACACTTACACGATATGTTGGTGGTGACGTTGGAGGCCATGGTTTCCAGCAGCCTCAGAGACTTCATTTCGGATTGGGGAGTAGGACCACAATTGATGAGATCTGGGTATACTGGACATCTGGCAGGATACAGAAGCTCTCCGGAATGAATGTTGATACCCTGTATGCTCTCTCCGAGCCTACAACCAAAGAGATCATAATGACAGGATCGAACAGTTTTGAATTAATGGAGGATGAGGACTTCGATGTCGATGTATTGATCTCAGGAGGAACCATCTCAGATATGTTCTGGG
>JAUVBH010000241.1 GCA_030591285.1 Thermoplasmatota archaeon | reverse complement strand
TGTTACTGCAAGGTTCAGTAAAAAGAGACCTACATCTGTATCCTCCTGGAGGTTCAGTTCCGGGGCAGGGATCACAGTGATACACAACCAGGATGTTCAATATGCGAAAAGAAGGAACAACCAGACAGGTCGTTTCTCCAAGACGGATGGATTGAAGAATATTGAAAAAGAGGTAATGAAGGAGCTGACCAACCTTTGTATGTGGGATAAATCAATTCTTCTATTCGTTGACAACCATGGCCTATATACGAAACATGAGCTTGAAGCCTCATTTTCCAAGAAGCTCAGACCCTATACGATGAAGTTGTATTATCTATCACCAAAATCGGGCTTTTTCATCACCGGGAAAAGAAAAGAAAGAGATGAGCAAAAATAGATATCACGGACCTGATATTGGGGATACTGGCCCTAATCATTAAATATTCATATTCAAGTTTAAGTCTGGGGGATTTAGGGGGTCTCCAAGGAGTGGGGTACCTTTATCCGTTAGTGGGAAGAGGAAAATGAAAAGCCAAGCAAGTGAAAGATTGTTTGACACTTCCAAATGTCAGGTGAAGTTCAGAAAGCCCAGGATACTGGAGAGAAGGGTTCGAAGCTTCGATCAGGATAGGGATCTGACATTTGACCATGAGAGAGCGATCCCTACACGTTTACAGGGAGTAATTTTTCGGGACCGAAATCGGTTGGATTTCAAGAACCAGGGTGTTTCGAACATCGAAGAGGCTAGCAATACCAAAGATTGGCCAAAGGTTGAACCTGCCAGATCCCCACATTCTTTGGAGAAACAGAAGAATTCAGACTGGGAGCAAAAATGGGGCAGGGAAGAGACATTCGAACAGAGATGGTCGGTTAAGAGAAGGAAGACCAAGATAGATCCCGAAAAATATCTATATTCCAGGGACAGGACCCAACCCAGATTGAGCTACATCACTAAAAGATTAGAAAAAAACAGAAAACTCTCTCAAACTAAAAAGGGAGCTGCTGTGCATCAACAACCTCCAAGACAACCAGATTTTCCATTGTATCAACAACCAGCACCGAAACCAAAACCGAAGGTGGAGGTCGTATCTCAACCGATCCATGCTCCACCCAGCTCCTATACCAATGTACCAGTCAGGACTTCAACTGCGAAGAGAGCAACATCAAGTGAAAAGAAGCGTGCTTTTGCTTTCAATGAATATGCTCTCCTTCTGATGGAGAGTGGGGAGTACGAGCGGGCAATGAACTATTTCCACAAGGCTCTGGATCTGGATAGTAGTGAAGAGACATACACTATCAATATGAACAGATGCAGGGAATGGCTCGATTATAAGAAGAAGGGGGGTAGAAGATGATCGATTGGTTATTCTACGTCTATGCCGCGGTGGGTCTTGCCAGCTTGATAATATTGATACTCATGATGGTATTTGGTGGGCTGGACCTTGGTTTTGATGGGGCGGACATGGATGTTGATTCGGGATTGGATCTCAATATCGGAGACAGCGATATCGGTGTCTTTTCGCTACCCATCATTCTCAGTTTCACAACTGCATTCGGGGCTTTAGGTGCGATATTAACATACTTCGAGATGAACAGGGTCGCTACACCATTCATTTCAGCCCTGGGTGCACTGGCATTGGCCATGATACTTTTCCTTATTGTCAATTATTTCTTCAAATATTTTCAATCGGATTCAACAGTTCGGTTCAATGACCTGATAGGTCGGAAAGCTTCCGTATCTGTTCCGATAAAACCTGGACAAGAGGGTCAGATCGTTCTGTTCACTGAACAAAGGGGTAGGACACTTATTCCTGCTGTTTCCAATAAGACCATGCCGAACAATGCCCGGGTCATGATAACCGGTGTTTCCGGCGACACTGTCATGGTAATCACGTTATCAGAATGGAAGAAAAAGAAGAAAGGGAAGGAATTGAAGGGATCACGTTCTAAATGAAGGAGAAAAAAGAGGTGTTAAAATGGCAGCTTTAGGAACAGGCCTTGGAATACTGGCCCTGGTCGTAGGGGCAATTGTGGCCTTTGTAATAATAGTCTTGTTGATCTATGCCAGTAGGTATAAGAAAGTGCCACCGGACAGTGCAATGGTGGTATATGGTAAAGGAGCAAAAAAGGGAGCAAGGGGTTACACTGTTGTATCCGGTGGAGGCAAGTTCATTCTGCCGGTCGTGCAGGGGTATGAATTCCTTCCTCTTGACGTGAGAACGCTGGAGATCGTTGTGAAGGATATTGTTACCGATGTCAAGACATCCGGTGCCAAGATCAATATCAAGGCAGTTACACAGGTGAAGATCGCTTCTGATGAAGCTTCACTTTATACTGCTGCTGAACAGCTGCTTCACAAGAGGGATGATCAGATAAATGAGATCGCCCAGAAGACGCTGGAAGGTCATGTCAGGGGTATCTGTGCAACGATGACCATCGAGTCCATCAACTCCGACAGGGATGCGCATGCCGCACAGGTACAGTCCCAGGCGGCCAGGGACCTGAGGAACATGGGCATCGAGATCCGGTCCTTCGTTATCAAGGAGATAGAGGATGAGCATGGATATCTGGATGCTCTTGGGAGGAGGAGAACAGCCGAGGTCATCAGGGATGCCAGGATCGGTGAGGCCATCGCCAACAAGGAAGCCACCATCAAGGAGGCAGAATCCGCTAGGGAGGCCGAGAGGGCGAATTCCGAGGCAGAGGCACAGGTCGCTTTGTTCCATAAGGAGAGGGACATAACAAAGCAGAATGCCGTAGCCGAGGTCGAGATCGCCCGCGCCAATAGGTCAATATCCTTTGACCTGCAGGACAAGAAGAGGCGCCAGGAGCTGATCAAGGAGCAGGTCCAGATCGATATTGAGGATAAGAAGAAGAGGATCGAACTGCAGGAAAAGGAGATCGAGAGGAAAGCGAAAGAACAGGAAGCAATGCAGGTCGTTCCCGCCAAAGCAGGTGCAGATGCAAAGATCGCCGAAGCAGACGGAGAAAAAGGTAAGATCGAGCGTATTGCGGAGGCAGAGAAGATCCAAACGATCCTTGGTGCCGAAGCAACCCAATCGGAGCTGAAATTGCTCGCTGATGGTGAAAAATCAAAGCTCGAGATGCTTGCTCAAGGTCAGGCAGAGAAGATCCTCAAGGAGGGTGGAGCTGAAGCCGAGATCATCCGTTTGAAGGGTGAGGCAGAAGCAGCAGCCATCAAAGCCAAGGGACTTGCAGAAGCAGAAGCGATGGAGAAGAAAGCTCTTGCATGGCGCAAATATGGTGATGCAGCTATTACACAGCTTGTCATCGATCAGTTGCCATCCATCGTCCAGGCAGCCGCCTCGTCACTTGAAGGTGTCGAAAAGGTTATTGTCATGGGTGATCAAGGACCCAACGGTTTTGTGAACAAGACAGTGGATATCGCCGCTCAGATGCCAGCACTGGTGGAATCGCTTACCGGTGTTGATGTCACCAAATTGATCAGGAAGGTCGTGGAAACGCGGACCGGAGAGGTCGAGGTGGAGGCGAAGGACGTATAGTGAGCTTGGACGGGGGAGCTATATCGCTCCCCCTCTCTTTTTTTATATAAGGGATCAGAATGACACTTCCTTCTTCCAAGGGCATCGATGAAACCATGGCAAAGATACTTGTCCAGCCATCATCGGATAACGCTTTATCA
>JAUVBH010000043.1 GCA_030591285.1 Thermoplasmatota archaeon | reverse complement strand
TCTGTAGGTCAGGTTCAATCCATCGATGGGATAACCATCCTCCTCATCCAACGTATACTCATCATCACCGATGATCAATTTCTGAAGATCCGGGAAGTTGCCGTGTCCATACTGGAAATGAACATAGAAGGTGATCTCATCATCTTCATCCGGATCATCGGGCCAGAAACCGGATAAAATGATATGAGGATCATATATCTCGGGGCCCTGGAGGGCACCATTTCTTGGATATCTGAATACCTCTTCTCCTACATGGGCTTCGAAATGATAGTAGTGGTCCCCTTCATCCAGGAACATACCGTAACTCATATCCAGTCCGGTAGCTGCATTTGTATCTTCGGTATACATCTCGATGATGTCGATATCATCAACCACAAGATAGACCTCTACGTCCCTATCCTGCTGATCGGTCCAACTGATCGTGTATGTACAAAAAGTATCAGTGCCGCCTTTCTCAATGTCAAGATCAGGATCCTGTAATTGAGGCTCCTCAGGCGACAGGACCTCGGGTCCGGAATATTCACCGTAGGTTGGAAGACGATCTGAACCCGTTTCGAAATGAAATGAGTGATCACCCGAGCTGAAGGACCCGGACCATTCATATCTTGCCTGTGTTGAGATATCTCCTGATATCTTGCTCATGGTGTACGGGGTTCCGTCCACCACAACCTTCACAGACATCGGATCATCCCCCTCGATGTCCATGACCTGTGCAATAAATTTGAACGTAGTGTCGGAATTCCCCTGCACAGGATCAACCTCACCTGACAATATTCTTGGAGGATCATCCAAAGGCGCAACGATGACCGTCACCTGGGTCTTTACGGGAGCATGTCTATTGTCCGTACCTGTGAGATTGAAATGATATGTTCCAAACTCATCCTGGGGAGGTGTGATATCAATGTTCGTTCCAGATATCTGGACCGATAGATCACCGGTATCAACCGCATCAAAGGTCATTTGATCATCGTCTGGGTCGGTGAAATACATTGATGGGTCCAGATCGGAATAGGTCTCGTCCTCGTTCATCTCGATATCAGGAATGGTCGATGCGACCGGGGGACCGTTGTCAGATATCTTTTTCAATTGAAGTGACCGGACCAGAACGTTCTCCATATCATGGGGTGTGTAGGTGTCCCATTTCACCCACCATCCAATATCGTCCGCATAATACATTGTCGAGTTTGACACCCTGGTCCCATCAAATGGGACCTCCTTGAACTCCTTCACAACATATGTATCATAAACCCCGGCCAGAACGGTTACCTCGATCTCATCCGAACAGCGCCGGGTGTAGTTATAGCTCTCTGGAGAGTTACCGCTGGAGATCTCCTGACCATCGGAAAAGACTGTCCAATCGTTAACCTCCAATAATTCATTATCTGACCAGGAGGTCTGTGGACTTGAGGACCTCAAAGGAAATTTCACCCATCGAAAGTAAGGGATCTCGTAATCTGTGAACGATTCATTATCTGCTGTTACCGTCATTCCATCAATGGTGATGTGGAGGTTCCTCTCGGAATACATCAGAGCCAGGTCACTCTGTCTGTAATATCCCTTCCAGTCGCCAGATTCGTCCCCCGAGGCATCGGTCTGCTCATATTCTCCGGAAATGGTTCCTGAAACGATGTAGACATCTTCGGAGTTCCACGATCCGGTTCCAACACTCCCGGTTTGTGTACCTTGTCTGGTCGAGGTTCCATCAGGACTGCTTTCAAAATAGGTCCATTCCATGTAGGTTCCGACGTCCAATGTGGGATCATTCACAGCTCTGGTCGGCCCGGAAGATGAGACGATCAGGGAGCATTGTAAGACCAGAAAACCGAACACCAGGATAATTGCTCCTATCCTCGCTCCCCGACGGATCATAATAGAAAATAGATGCAATGATTAATTACAGTTTTGGGTAGGTCACAAAAATCGATGGATTTAAGGATAAACCTACCCTTCGGAGGTCAATGAAGAAGATTGGTTTCGTCGTCAACCCTATAGCGGGTATGGGTGGGAGAGTGGGGCTCAAAGGTACGGATGGAGTTGTCGAAGAGGCCATCTCCAGGGGAGCAGAATCCCGAGCCCCCGAGAGAGCTATCGAAGCCCTGACCAGATTGAAAGAGGCCTTTACCAGACACAGGCTAAAGGACGATGTTACCTGGTTGACCGCTTCAGGGGACATGGGTGGTTCTGAAATTCTTTCAATGGGAGTCCCTCAATGGAAGATAGAGATCCTGGAGACAACGGGGGCCAGCACCACTGCAGAAGATACCAAGGAACTGGTGGCACGTGCACTGGAACATGGTGCAGAGCTGATCGTATTCTGTGGGGGAGATGGGACGGCAAGAGATGTTTTTGAAGTTGCACAGAAGAATCCCATATTCGGGATCCCATCCGGTGTGAAGATGCATTCTGGTGTATTCGCTATAGATCCTGTGACCGCAGGAGAGCTCCTTGAATTCTACATCAGAGGGGAAATGACAACAGGTGAAGGAGAGATCATGGATCTCGATGAAGATCGGTACAGGGATGGGGAGTGGAACATCAGGCTCTTCGGGATCGCGACAACTTTGTATGAACCAGCCTATATCCAGACCGGGAAATTCATGGTCCAGGAACAGGACGTGGATGTTTTCATAAGTGAGATATCAGATGATATCGAGGAAAAAATGGAGGAAGAGCCTGATTCTCTATTCATTCTGGGTCCCGGTGGCACACTGGAGACCATAAAGGAGAATATCAAAATACAAAAGACCCACCTGGGTATTGATATTGTGAAAGGGAAGGCCCAGATCGGAAAGGACCTTGATGAGAGATCGATCCTGAACATCCTTGACAAGGAACTTGTGAATGGCAAAGGGAAGGCCCATATTGTTGTCTCACCAATTGGCGGACAGGGTTTCTTCCTGGGTCGTGGGAATCTCCAATTGAGCCCCAAGGTCATCAACAAGGTTGGGATCGAAAACATCATAATTGTCTCTGTTCCACAGAAATTGGATATGACCGATGCTTTGAGAGTTGATACAGGTGACCATGACCTTGATATGGTCCTTAGAGGACAGGGGAGTTTCAAGGTCTTGACGGGATACAGAACCTATCGAATAAAGAAGATCCAATAATTTTTAAAAAAAAAGGGGAGGCCACTTGGCCTCCCCATGTTTGTAGTTATATCCATCAGTTGAAGCCAACACCGCATCCAGGGCAGGCGTCAACATCCTCTTCGACAACCGCACCGCAGCTTGGGCACTCAAGAGCAAGTTCGAACTTAGCCCCGCAGTTTCCACACTCGGCATCATATGGTCCAAGAGGTGCACTGCACTCGGGACATACATCTCCGATCTCTTCCTCGGTCCTCTCCATCTCGTCGATGAGGGATTCGAGATCGTTGACCTCCTGCATCTCTGGATCCTCAGGAAGTGGGACGATATCCCCAGGTGGTGCTGCATCCATATCATTTTCGTAGGACTCATCCATGACGGACTCGTCCACGACGGTATCGTCATACATATCATCCTCTTCTTCCAGATCACCTGTCTGGAAAGGAGAATCATATCCAGGGTCACCCATTGGATCCTCGAATGACTCAGGCGGTTGAGGTGCGAGCTCTTCTGGGATCTCATCCTCAGCACCCTCTCCTCCTCTTATGACATAGAACACGACTGCGCCCACGATCACAAGGATCACCAGGATGATCAATATGATGACCCAGACTGGAGGTCCGCTTGATTCATCAGCTTCTGTAACTTCAATAGTAGTGCTTGACTGGACAGTGCCTCCATTACCGTCGGAGACAAGAACAGTGAAGGTGTAGGTTCCAGGTTCGAAGTCACCAAGGTCCACCACTACTTCGCTTCCGGTCCCGGTCCATCCAGTGTATGGGCTCACTGACCATGCGTAGGTCATTGCGTCACTGTCAGCATCTGCTGCACTTGCAGTGATCGTAAGATCCTTGTTCTTTGCGATGGATGTTGCTGATGGGACCAGTGGAGAGATCGTTGGGTGATGATTTGTCACACCTGGATCATTTGGATCGGTATCCTCTTCATTAATGATCCCGTCTCCATCAATATCACCATCATTGTCGGTGAATAATCCATCACCGTCAATATCCAGAGGAACAGCCTCTCCTGCGGTTGTTGGCAGGTCGCCGGTGTAATCCTCCTGTGAAGCTTCAACGGTCACCCAGGTTGAACTCGGAGCTTCAGGATCGATCGTTGCTGTCTTGAATTGAACCATATCAAGTGTGAACTGTCCGCCGGCATCATCTGTTGGAGTGATGACCGGATTGACAATTGTTCCCTCGGGTGGAGAATTAAGAACAGCCACTGTATTACCATTATCGGATGTATACTTGTATCCATGTTCTGAACTTGTGAATTCCGATGCTCTGGATCCAGAACCGAACAGGCTTGTTCCATCCCATTCGATATCAAGGTCTGCATTGGAACCCTCGAGTTCGTAAAGAAGGAACTCGAAATCCACATCGATCACAAGGAAAGGATAAGGGAAGGGATCCATGGAATACTTGCTCGATGCATCCGATCCTTCTGTCATCTCATCTGCAACCTCGAGGTCAATGGCATTGGCTCCCACCCTGACACCGGTCTCTGAAGGAACGATGAATTCAAGGGTAATGGTGATGCCTTCACTGATGCTGAGGGTCTCATCATAATCAAGTGCATCATCGATATTCCCTGCGACATCATACTGTGCAGATCCACCAAATACCCTTCCAGGCAGGTCGTCCACAGCTGAGATCTTGGCGACCTCTTCAGAGGTTGCATTGAACTCCCAGTCGTGGGTGAACAGATTATCATACCACTCTGTGGTCGCATTGACAACCTCACCATCTGGAATTGTGATGTATACAGTATCGATATCGTTATCCGCATCACTGTTTGTAACCGTAAAATCGAGGCTGGCTTCATGGCCGGCTCCGAAGATCAAAAGGTCTGATGGGAAGTCCGGGATCGTGAGATGACCCTCATTCCTCTCCATTTCAACAGTGAAATCATCCTGACCGAAGTCGTCTCCAACTGTTCCGTGGGACCTATCCAAATAGGCCACAGCACTGAAGGCTGCCAAGAGCAAAATTGCAGCAACGCCAACGATCAATCTTTCCCTATTCTTCTTTTCCATGGGAATATCTCCTTATTTGTGGAGCAGAGGACCAATCCCTCTATTCCAAGTACGTAGTACCTACAGCGCTCCATTTACAGGTGATATAAAAAAGGTTTCTCCGCCATTATCAGAAAAAAAGAATTTTGAAAGCACGAAATTTTAATTAAAAAGCAGGGGGCCAGACACATGGATCTATGATGTTCCCTGAAGTATCTCCCACACTTTATTGATGACAATGAACATGAATATCACCAGGAAAGAATATATGAAGAAATTGACACGATCCTTCAATGGTTTTGATGTGTATAGATCTGTGAGTTCCCGGAGGACCAAAATCCCCAGACGGATCAGAACAAATAGAACCTCTAGGGATTCAACAAATACAAGGCAAATCGAGATCCAGCCGGCCAGAGCCAATATTAGCTTGGATTCCGGCCTCACTACCTACCACCTCTCCAATTCATAGAGGACCTTCTTTCCGATCTTTTCGGAGTTCACTATCCTGATCGGAGAGTGGGATATCCTGGACACAGCACAAAGCACAGATGAACATCCAGGACACCCAACCTTCAGGTGAAGGGAAGGATCTTCTTTCCAGGCTTTGTTGCAAACATCGGCGAACCTTGAATGGGTGATCTCCAGGTTAATATCATCATCCTTTGATCTTGCAGTTATTGATCCGATCAACCCGGTTCCTTTGGTTAGTCTCTCAAGAGCTTCCGATATGTCCATGAGATTCTCATCCTTGAACTTCTTACCGGAATCCAGTTCGATGCGGTCTATCATACCTTTCCCTGGAGGAATTATCGATGCTCCCATGGATGGACCTGTTGTACCTACAACAAGAACCTGTTCTGAAGCCAGTTTTGGGAGAGGAAGAGGTTTCAATTCAGCAGGGATATAGACCCGATCCTCGGTCAATCTTCCACCAGGAGGAATGTAGATCCCGTTCCCTTTCAGTTCCAGTCCCTCAAATATCCTTGCCAGATTCTGACCTTCGGTCTGTATCAGAGGATCCATCAACTCTTTGGGTACAGTTTTCACGGAAAAGAGAAAAAGTGCTAGGAGACCAATGAGAAGAGAACCGAATCCAGCTCTCAGCATGAACTCTGCTAATTTATCCTGGGCAGTTATTTCTTCAATGGATCCAAACTCCCCGGAAAAAAATATCAGAGCGAGACCCCCAAGGACGAAAATGACTCCACCGAACCGCATCAGGGCCTCTTTCTTATCCATCACATCAACTATGCTCTAAGAATAGATAAACGTGTCGAAAAATTTATCTTGAAAGATATGCTCAGTAGAAGATGTACATATATGGACCAATGGTCCATTCTAGACATATGGACCCTAGTAGAACAGGACTGGTGCAATAATGATCCAGCAGGTAAAGACCGCCTACATGTATCTTATCGTCATGGGTATAGGTGTCACCCTGGTCATTTTATCGATAATGGTGCCAGTCGTATCCTCGGATGCAGATTTCTCACTTTACAATACCGGCTGGAACGGCTGCTCCAAGTTTGGTACTGACATTTACAATACAGGTTCCTTTGTTCCCACTGTTGATATCTCTGGTTCATCGCAGAAATCGATCCAACATGAAACGTTGGATAAACTTGATGGTAAAATAACTCCCAAGGATTCATGCATAATTATCATTGGACCAAAAACAGATTTCAATGATGATAAGGATGAAAATGAAGTAGGCTTTCTTCACGATTTCCTAAGAGGTGGAGGGATTGTGCTTTTAGCCGATGATTTTGGGTCAGGAAATGATCTTCTTGAGAGACTGAATACAACGACCAGGATCTCAAGAACTCCAATGTACGACCTGGCCTTTGAGAATAATGTCAACTTTGCCGTCACCACCGAGATGACTAACCACCCGATCACAAAGGATGTGTCAATGCTCATTCTCAACATTCCATACACCATAACACCTTCAAGATCGGCTGAGCCTGTTTTCAATTCCTCCAGCACTTCCTGGCTTGATGCCATAGATAATAAAGAAAAGGATGAAGAGGAGTCGATCGGCCCATTTCCCTTGATGACATCAGAAAAATATGGAAGGGGAGAATTGATCGTCCTTTCTGAACCCAGCCTTCTTATCAACAATATGAACGATCCGACAAGAGCAGATAATGCGATCTTTGTTCAGAATCTTATCGATTATCTAACCGAGGGCAGGAATGCAACGATAATCGATGAGGCACACAGGGACATCAACGATCCAGTCAGTTTTACAAACCAGTTCGTTTCGTTGATGGATGACCCGTACAAGAAGATCGGAGTTCTGATCACCATCTCCGTAATATTCATCATATTGAACACTTCATATCCAAAGCGCTCCCTGGAGGGTGTCAGGAGGATCATCGAGAGGCTCCTGGCAGAAAGACCTGAAAAGAAGGACAGGAGATCACCTTTGGAGATCACGATGGAAAAGCATCCCGATTGGGATAGAAGAGTACTTGAGAGAATAGTAAAGGATATTGAGGGAAGTCCATGAGCACCAGAACAAAAGAGATCTACGAGAGGGTCAAGGCAGAGACCGCCAAGGTCATCATAGGATACGAGGACATTGTCGAGGATTTCCTTATCTGTCTTTCATCCGGTGGCCATATTCTACTTGAAGGAGTGCCGGGAATAGCCAAGACAACCCTTGCCAAGACAATATCCGAGGTTGTTGGCCTATCATTCAACAGGATCCAGGTCACTCAAGACCTGCTTCCAACAGATATTACAGGCCATTACTATTACAATCAGAAGGAACAGGAGTTCCAGTTCAGACATGGGCCGATCTTCTCCAATGTGATCCTTGCTGATGAGATAAACAGGGCTCCAACAAAAACACAGTCAGCTCTTTTGGAAGCAATGGAGGAAAAACAGGTCACTGTTGAGGGGAGCACATTCAAGCTTGAAGAGCCCTTCCTTGTGATCGCAACCATCAACCCGGTGGAGCATGAGGGTGTGTATACACTACCTGAAGCACAGCTGGACAGGTTCATGATCAAGGGTTTGATGGACTATCTACCACCAAACGACGAGCTTCGACTTCTTCAGCTGAAGAATAGGCAATGGAGAGCTACCGGGCACAAATCACTAACCGAGAACATTTTCCCAATAATGGTGGAAGAGATCAAAAAATGCAGAGCTGATATCACTATCCTGACCTATATCAGGGACATCATCCAGGAGACAAGGAAGGATGATCAGATCATTCTGGGTGGAAGTCCAAGGGCAGGGGAACAAATGCTCTATGCATCCAAGGCCGCTGCAATAATAGCAGGAAGGGATTATGTGATCCCTGATGATGTGAAGAAGGTCGCAAGAAGAATGCTTCCACACAGGATCACACTGTCCCTGGACAGCGAGTTGGAGGGAGTCTCCACGATCACCGTTCTGGAAAATATTCTTGACAAGGTTGCTGTGGTCAAACCCCAGGGAGCCTGAATCGAAGGAGTGAATTATCATGGGATCCCCATTTTTAGCATATGATGTCAGAGGTAAGGTCGGAGAGGAACTGACCGATGAGATGGTCTACGATATTGGATTGGCCTATTGTGAGCTTTTCAAAACGAAGAAGGTTGTCGTTGGTCGAGATATTAGACCTTCCTCGAAGAGATTATCAGAGAGATTGACCGAAGGTCTAACCGATGGTGGAGCTGATGTCCTTGATGTCGGTCTCTGCGGAACTGAAGTTGTTTACTTCTCCACTCCTCATCTTGATGCAGACGGCGGAATAATGATCACAGCATCCCACAATCCAAGAGGATATAACGGGATGAAGTTCGTAAAACGGGGATCTGTTCCCATCTCCAAGGATAATGGTCTTCATACCATGAGGGACATGCTTCTCATCGGTGGATTGAAGAAGAGTAGTTCTCACGGAGACGTCCGCGAGGTGGATATCTGGGGCCCGTACACCGAGAAAGTACTTACATTCTTGAATGATAGAAAATCCCTGGAAGGGAGAAAGATCGTCTCCGATCCTGGACATGGTTGTGCCGGACCCGCACTTGATCTGGTTGTCGAGGAGACAGGGATCGAGGTTGACAGACTACATCATGAACCAGATGGTCCATTTCCTGCAGGGGTTCCAAATCCAATACTTCCCGAAATGAGAGGACCGATATCCGATCGGGTTAAGGACACGGATGCTGAGATCGGAGTGGCCTGGGATGGTGACTTTGATAGATGTTTCCTTTTTGATGAGAACGGTTCATTCACGGAGGGATACTACATT
>JAUVBH010000083.1 GCA_030591285.1 Thermoplasmatota archaeon | reverse complement strand
TCTCCCCATGTGGGGATATCTTCTGGAGCTTCTCCCTCTCCATCGCCCCATACTGGAATGTCCTTCAGAACCTCTGAGACGGTTGGAACTGGTCCATCATCAACTGGTTTTTCTTCCTTTTTCGGTATTTGAATGGGAGCTGGTGCAGGGGCTGGAGCAGGTTCGTGGGTTTGTTGACCTGTGAACACGTTTTTCGCCTCTTCCTCAAGGACCTTCTTCGATTCACCTTCCCAATGTTTACCTTTATGATGGTCCTTGACGGCCAGGTTGTCTCTCTGCTCCTCTTCTTTTCTTCTGTGTTCCAGGGATTTCCCATCAGCCCTAAGGATCGTTTTCTTGTCCTTCTTGGCTTTCTTCATTTCTGTTGGTCTGATATAACCACCATCTCCCGTAGCAGTTGGAGCTGGTTCAGGCTCTCTGGAAGGTGGAAGAGTTGGAGCAGTCATCGCAGGCGCCATGGCAGGACGTTGATGAACAGCTCCGCCCAGTGCCGGGGCCCCATGATGCATTCCAGGAAGTCCTCTGTTTGCAAGTCCTTCTGCTCTCATCTTTCTGATCCGGAGCTCTTCCTCCTCCGCTTCTTTCTTCTTCCTTTCTTGTGCCTCTTTACGTTTCTTCAGATAACCTGGGATCAGGAGTATCATCAAGATCATCAAGATAGGTAGGAATAGGGATATTCCACCCACGACCAATCCGAAAACCAATCTTGATGGAACGTCCACCTCCACCTGTGCAGCTTTTCCACGACCATTGGGGTTTTCAGCAATGATCCTGTAAAGGTAGGAACCGGTCTTAACATCCCTATCTGTGAACATTGTTGAATTTGGGGACAGATCTGCATAAAGTTCCAGGTCATCTTCATTGCTTCCTTTGAAAATGAGATATCCGGTTATTTGATCACCGCCATCGGAATCCGGGTGGATCCAGGAGAGTTCAACACTATCCGTTGTTGGTGATGCTTCGAAAGCCAGAGGGATACTCGGAGTTCCAACAGGACGGGCCATTATCGAGTCACTGTATTCTGAACCCCCTTCGTTGATGTTATGTGCCTTGATCCTGTAGTGGTAGGTTCTTCCATTGATGACATCGACATCGGTAAATGACAGCGAGGTCAATCCTGATGCGATCACATCAGTAGCTGCAGGAACGGACCCTCTGTAAACAGTATAGCTGACAATATCCCTTCCACCTGTGAATTCAGGCTGTGTCCAGAATATCTCGACAGATTCATGTCCAACAGAGTTTATCCAGGCCCATGGAACAGCTTCCGGAACTGATGATGGGTCGATCTCTTTGAATGTGGTCCTCTCTCCTTCACCTATTATGTTGTAGGCACTTACTGCAAAGCTGTAATTGGTGCCCTTGATCAGACCTTTGACAATGATCTCCTTTGTTTTGGAATCCACCTCTTTCCAGAGGAGTGGCTCCCCATTTCCCACCTGCATGTATACTCTGTATCCGATCAAAGGAAGTGAGATCTGAGGTCTTGGATTCCAACTGACCCTGACCTCTGGTTTCAAAAGGTCAATTCTGAGGTCCCTGGGCTCTTCCGGTGGGTCACCAACCAGGACCTTCACGGTCTCGGAGGGATCTCCTTCAGCAAGATCATTTGTTGCTGATACCCTGATATCATAAATTATTCCCAGGGATAGTCCGGCGAACAAGTGGAATAGTTCATCGGTGTTCTTCATCTCCCATTCGATCTCTCCTTCGGACCTTATGTAGACAACATAATCCACGAGATGGCGGCCTCCATCGTTCTCTGGTGGGACCCAGGTGATATTTATCCTCCTTGAGGAGGAGGTTACACTCTCGATCATGGGTTCAGATGGTTTGCCATAGATCAGTGTTGAGACAATTGGTGAGATCTTACTCTCTCCCATGGGGTTGACCACGGACAAGGCATAGTAATAGACAATTCCCGCTTTGAGTCCCCTATCATTATGCTCCTGTTCCGTGAATGGTACTAGTTCGTATGGTGCAAGTGAACTTGGAGATGCACCCCTATAGATCTGTATGTTCAGCCCCTCTCTCCCACCAAGATCAGTTGGGTTGGTCCATGTGATCATGGCTGAATTCAGTCCCCCTGCAACAGCTATCTGGGTGATCCTTGTGGATATCCTTCCAGGTGTTGCTATCACAGCAGAAGACATTGCGCTCTCACCCATCAAGTTCATTGCAGTGATCCTGTAGTAATATGTGACACCATTTGTCAGTCCGGTGTCAATGAAAGTTGTTGCCCTGGAAGAAAGTACAAACTCTGTATCCATATCGTCGATCTGTGGTCCACGATGGATCTTGTAGGCCAATATTGGAAGTCCTCCATTATCGGCCACCTCGTCCCAGAAGATCTGTACTGTTTCATCTCCGATCTCTGAAGAGACGTTCGGTACTACACCAGGGATTCCTGTTGCCATTGTTTCCAGGGGGCCTGCCTCATCACTTTCTCCATGGATGTTTGACGCAGAAACAGAATAGAAGAAGGTCACACCATTGTCAACTGTGTCAAGATATGATCTGTGATCATCACTGACCTTCACATGGAGCGACATATCATCTGATGTTAAGCCTCTGTAGACCGAATATCCCGTTATTGTGGTTCCCCAATCGTATTGTGGGGGTTTCCATTCCACATTGATCCTTTGGTTCTCCGGAACGGTCTTCATTTCCCTTGGTGGGCTTGGTACTGTCTGTCCCATTCCATCAACTGGAACCGGGTGAACAGAATCTCCAAGGTTGTTCTCTGCTATTATGGAGTAGAAATATGTGTCACCTGGGACTATGTCCGCATCGAAAAATGTGAATGTTGTCTCGTTAGTACTTTGGATGAGCTGCATTAGATCCGATGTTGGTCCTCTGTAGATCTTGTAGCCACTAACAGGATAACCCCCATTCTTGGAAGGTTCTGCCCATGAAAGGTTCATTTCGAGGTCCATGGGTGATAGTTCAATGTCCTCAGGTTCTCCTGGTGGGGTTCTTGGGGAAGCAGAAATGATGTTGGTCCTGTTGCTCTGACCCACTCCGACGATCTTGTAGCTGATCTGGTAGTAATATGTGGTTGGCCTGGGTGGGACATCGTCGTCATAGTACCATCCCTGTTCTCCCACTGGTGTCAATTCGGTCATGAATGATGGTGTTATACTTCGATATACAGTGTATTCAATATCGAAGAGGTCCAGGAAGTTCTGGTCCAACATGGACCATGTGAGATTGACGAACATATCTCCTTCGACAGCCACCGGATCAACAGGTCCAGGAGTGACCTGTGGGGTACCCGATACCATATTGGACTCTCCTCCTTCTCCAATGTTATTGAGTATTGCTGTTACGAAATAGTAGTAGGTCCTCGAGGTGAAGAAATTGATGGTATCATTATAATGTGTTCCAGAGGATATTGATGCAATTGGAACCAAACTGCTCTGGGTTATGCCTCTGTAGACGCTGTATCCAACTATTCCATGGGTCGTCACAATGGGTGTTGTTGGTGGATCCCAGGTCAAGTTCACCCAGAAATATCCAGTCCTCGTTGCTAGACCGGTTGGGGAAAAATCAGCAGGGTAAAACTTGCTGAAAAAGACATCGTCATTGGAATTATGGGTCCGGTCAAAGGCAACGAATGTGGTTGGATAGTTGGCGGAGTTAGTTGTTCCGGCAATGTAGATGAAACCGGCGGAATCCACATGGATGCCCCTTCCATCTTCATCATTCGTGCCTCCAATGAACGTAGAATAGTTCAATCCGGAGCCACCAATGTCAAATTTGGTGACAAATGCATCAAATCCTCCGGCCCTGGAAGATTGAAGTGCATCAGATGTTACCGGGAAATTGGAAGATGATGTTTGGCCTGAAACGAATATGTTATCATCACCGTCAAGGAAAAGCTTCCTTCCATAATCCTGTCCCGTATGACCCAGATAGGTCGAGTTGATCATGGTTGCACCGGTTGATGATAAAAATGAGACGAAGGCATCGGTATTCCCACCATAGGATGTATCATAGGCATCAGTGGATGTCGGATAGTTGCTGGATTGTGTGTCACCTGTGATGTATGCCCTGTTAGATGGATCCAACAGTATCTTATTCCCCCTATCAAGTCCGCTTCCACCCATGAAGGTCGAATATGAGAGGGAGGTCCCGGTCGTTCCTACTTTCACAACAATGACGTCTCCACCGCCACCATATGTAGTATCATATGAACCTGATATTGTGGGGAAACCTGATGAGGTCGTGCTTCCGGTTATGTATGCATATCCCGATGGATCAATATCTATGGAATATCCGTATTCATCAGATCCTGATCCTATCAAGGTCGAATACGCAAGGCCTCTTCCATTTGTGTTCAATTTTGTAACGAAAATATCATCGGCCCCGTTATGTTGTGTATCATAGGCTCCACTAGTGACAGGGTATCTCCATCGTTGTGGCCAGCCGGTATTTACATATCTTGTTGAGCCCGTTACAAATGCATTTCCTGCAGAATTGACCTTGATCCCATTAACACCGTCTGTCGCCCAACCACCGAGATAAGTGGAGTAGATTATCGAATTACCTGCAGGAGCTAGTTTTGTCACAATGGCGTCTCCATTGTTCGAGTATCCTGTGTCATATCCGGTTGGTGTAGGGTAATTATTTGAATATGACTGGCCACCGATGTAAGCATTCCCAGAGGAGTCCACATCTATGCTCATACCATAGTCACTGCTTGAACCCCCGAGATATGTTGAATATATCAATCGGTCTCCTGAGATGTTGACCTTCATTACGAAAACATCACCATTGTTACCTCCATTGTATGTGGTGTCATATGAACCTGAGATCGTTGGGAAATTACTTGAAGCCGAGTAACCAGTGATATACATATAACCAGACGAATCAACTACCATGTCCCTTGTTCTGTCTAAACTTGAACCACCTGCATATGATGAATATCTGAAACCTGGATCTATGATCACGTCCTGTGAGCGGTCATAATCAGCTATCTCGAATCCTACCGTTCCATCGTTGTAAATGCTCCATCTTGATGGAATGATGTCTTCTGATTGTATTGTTATTGGACCATCATCGGTCACGATGCCAGCCTCGGTCTCAATGACAAGATCCTCACCGACTATTCCTGGTTCGACCCCATTGAACTTGAATTTGATGTCTTCTGGGTCTCCACCAGGATGGATTATTACGTCGTATTTCAGTCTACCTTCCACTGTTCTATATACGATGTCGATCTCATCCCAGACATTTTGATATCTGATCCTTTCGTAATTGATCACATCGGTCTGCCACATATCAGGATCCGATCCAAAGAAGAAGTTAGACCTTTGTTCCAGTTCCAATTCTCCCTCCGGCCCGTTGCTCTGCCCGCCATAGAAATCAACAAAATACGAGTATCCGATCTCTTCACCGGATACAGAAACGATCAAACCATTTTCTCTGAATCCAGTGCTGATCTGTCCTCCAGAGGTATAGTAGATCACATCTGAATTTTCCAATTGCCCATCGTTTATAGTGAATTGATTTGATCCAGAAACGATATTCTCAGGATCTTGATGCTCATCTGGATCTTGGGTTACAATTTCGCTACTTTCCACGATACCGTTTCCATCTTGAACTTGAGAGAATGATGAGAAAGGTATCAATATCGCTATCATCAAGAAGACTGCCAAGGGTAATCTTTTCTTATTCATTCTTTACACCCCCTTCATTGGTGGCATCTGTTCCATTTGTTTTCTGATCATTATCGGAAGTTTTCTGGGCACCATTATCTTCAGACTTCTCATCTCCACCTTTTTCTTTATTCCCCTCTTCTTTTGGAGATTCCCCTTCTTTTTCATCCTTGGGTTTATCCTCTTCTCCTTCCTTTTTCTCAGCATCTTTCTTCTGATCTTCTTTGTCCTTCCTCTTCTTTTTCACCAGGAAGAAGATGATCAATGCTATCAACAGTCCCAGGACAAGAGAGATTGCTCCTATCATGATCAAGAATGTGGGGGTATCCATTATTTCCTTTGTCTCGGGTGCTATCGGCAGTACCTCGATAATGATGGCGGTCGAATTGGATTCCGATGATGAATCTGTGACCTTTAGTGTGATGGTGTGGATGCCCGGTTCAAGTATCATTGATAGAGTTTCAGTTGTTGCCAACACTCCTGAAAGACTGGATGTCCAGGAGTATGAAAGAACCTCTCCCCATGGGATGTCGGGGTCATTCCCGATCCCATTCAGGATGACTGCTTCATCCCCATTGAAGATCGTAACTCCTCCCTGGACCCCGATCTTCGGTTTCAACGGTGCGTCATTAATATTCTTGATCCTGATAACAAAGGATGCGTTCACAGTTGCGGTACCGTCTGAGGCAGTGACCTTGATCGTATGATCACCGATCATGTCATTGGTCGCAAACAGTCTGAAGGTGCCATTTGGTAATTCCATGTAGTTAACGCCGGAAATAACACCTGGGATGACTGTCCGAAGGTCGTGGTCAACCTCAACAGTGTCCCCATCCGAGGGGTCGCTGGATCTGATCGTGTATTCTGCCCAATTTCCCTGGTCCACAGATGTTTCATTCAAGGTCATGATAATTGGTGGATCATTCACAGGAGTGACTATGATCTTGATATTGATCCTGGCGCCTTCTTCCTCATCAGAGGCTACTATCGTGAGAAGTCCTTCACCATGATGATCCAGATCTGGAATGACGGTCAAGGTTTCATTAGAGGTATCCACCGATAAACCCTCGGTGACAATAAATTCCAGCTCTAGCTCTTCTTCATCCTGGTCCTGGAACCATGAAAGGAAATCATATTCTTCACTTACGGAATCTTCCATAAGTGTGATGTTGGAAGGGTGGTCGATCTTGATCGGAGGAGTATTGAAAACGGTTGTTGATGAGAGATATGGTAGGCTCTCATCTTCACCATCCCAAGTTGTGGCAGATACTTCCCAGACCTCGCCTTCTTTGATTATGCCTTCTTCAACGGTAAGATGCTGGGACGTGGAGTTCAACACCTCTTTGAATAGTGAACCATCCCGATAGAACCTGAAGTTATAGGTCAATTCAGAGAGGTCGGTTTCAAGATCAAGTCCATCTCTGTAAACTTCAACTCCAAGTTCTTCCCCCGTGGTGGGCATATCTGGAATGAGGTATATGCCTGGGGCAACAGGCCTGTTATTGGTCATTTCGATTGTCAAGGCCTCTAAGGA
>JAUVBH010000198.1 GCA_030591285.1 Thermoplasmatota archaeon | reverse complement strand
GCGTTGATCAGCGGTTCCCATTCAGGTGAACCTGAACATCTGGACACGGTAAATTCAATCCTCGAAAAAGCAGGCAACGATCCGAAAATGCTGAAATGCAAGGGCCACACCCCATTTAACAAAGAAGAGGCAAAGAAGATCGGAAAAGATTTCACATCTCTTCATGATAATTGCTCAGGAAAGCATGCTGGAGCACTTGCTGCATGCAAATATAGCAACTGGGACCTTGAGACCTACGTCGATCCAAATCATCCGCTGACACTGGAGATAGTTTCATTGATCTCCAAGCTCACCGGATTGGAAATGAAGGAGATCCATGTCGGAAGCGATGGATGTGATATTCCCAATTTTGCATTCCCAATAGACAAGATGGCTCAGCTATTTGCATTACTTGTCGATCCTGGAAATTCACCATATTCACCACAATTGCGTAGAATAGGCGATGCTATGTTCCAATATCCAAAAATGGTAGCTGGAACAGATCGTTTCGATACGGTGTTGATGAATGACCTCCCAGGCATTGTGCTTTCTAAAGCTGGTGCTGTGGGATTGCAGACAATTGCTGTAAAGATCAATGATGAGTGGTTGGGGGTTTCCATCAAGATCAAAGATGGAGCATACGGGCAAATAATTCCAATGATCACCTATCATGTTCTCTCCGAACTTGGAATTGAAAGCCATACTGAGAACAAATACAACACACCCTTTGTGAGGACCAGGTCAGGGAAAATAGTAGGTAAAGTACATTCTTTTGGAAAAATGGTTAAATATTGAAGGGGCACCCCCGCCAAATCTATTATAATTGCTATGTATTATTCATCACAGGGTGAGTAGCATGATAATGGAGTTCACCTATTATCCATATACAGAAAAAAAAGCAGCCAAGGTGGAGAAGAGGTGGGGGGTTTACAAGCTTGCGAACGGTATCAAGAAGGTCGTTTTCATTGGGAGGGGCAATGTTAAAAAACGCATACCCAAGCATCTCCCGGATGGACCTGCTCCTGCTGAGGACGCTGAATTCTTCTCTGTTGAATATTTCGACACCGGAGAAGAGGCCATGGAATCCTGGGAAGAGCAAATGAGGGAATTTCAGGAACGGTATGGAAAATGTCCTAAGTACAATGAACCTCTGGAATAGTATCCGTTGACCGATCATACCCTATCATTTTATCCAAGCTTTGTATTCAGGAGCCGATACGATGTCAAATACTATAGGTATCAGAAGGGAAAGTAAGAACCGATGGGAAATGAGGGCTCCTCTCACCCCTGAAAATGTTCTACGTCTGGTCAATGACTATGATGTGAATTTTATAGTTCAACCCTCGGATCTTAGAACCTTTGCGACCGAGGACTATCAGGATGCAGGTGCAAGGATAGATGAGGATCTTGGTAAAGCCGATATAGTCCTTGGGATCAAAGAGGTCCCCATTCATGAACTCCAAAAGGGAAAGAATTACATGTTCTTCTCCCACACGATCAAGGGCCAGGAGCACAACATGCCCATGCTCAGAAAACTCATGGGGCTGAGATGTACTCTTTTTGACTACGAGAAGATCGTTGATGAACATAACAAGAGGCTCATCTTCTTCGGTAGGCATGCTGGACTTGCTGGGATGGTCGACACACTATGGGCACTGGGTCGAAGACTTGAATGGGAAGGGGTCAGGAATCCTTTCTCATCGATCATGAAAGCCCATGAATACGGTGACATGCCTGGTATCAGAGAACACATCTCATCAATTGGAAGATTGATAGCTACCCATGGTATACCCTATTCACTGAGACCTTTTGTCATTGGTATTGCAGGAGCTGGAAACGTCTCAAAAGGCGCCCAGGAGATCCTCGACCTGCTTCCGGTCAAGGAGATCAGTCCGAAAGAGCTTTCAACCCTGAAGAAAAGGAAGGACTCCGGTACCAACATCTACAAGGTAATATTCAACGAATGGGACCTAGTAGAACCGATCAAAGAGGGGATGGAGTTCGAGCTTCAGGATTATTATGATCACCCGGAAAAATACAGACCGGTTTTCGATCAGTATTTACCATTATTGAATGTCCTCATGAACTGCATATACTGGGATGAGAGATATCCGAGACTGCTTACAAAGGAGAAAGCAAAGGAACTTTACTCCGACCATCGATCCCCCAGACTCCGGATCGTCGGTGATATCAGCTGCGATGTTGAAGGGGGAATAGAGGCGAATATCAAGGCCACCTCCCCAGAGTCTCCGGTATATGTTTACGACCCATGGGAAGATGGGGCAATACCCGGTTGGAAAGGGACTGGGCCTGTTATCCTTGCCGTTGACAACCTCCCTTGCGAGGTTCCAAAGGAATCATCCGAATACTTCGGTGACAAGCTAAAGGATTTCATCCCGGCGCTTGCCAGTGCCGACCTGGATTCGGAATTTGAAGAGCTTAAACTCCCCACACCGATCATGAAATCATTGATCCTATACAAGGGGAAGTTGACCGAACCCTACAGATATATGGAAGATTACCTCAAGGAGGAGTGAAAATGAAAGAAGTTGTTGTTCTAGGAGCAGGACTGGTAGCCAGACCCTTGGTAAGATATTTGCTGGACACTGCAGGCTTTGGGGTTACCGTTGCCAGCAGGACCGTTGAAAAAGGAAAGAGGATGATCAATGATCATCCAAATGGAAAGGCATTGCCTTTCGATATCTCCAAGGATGAAAATCTCAAAGAACTGGTAAATGACCACGATCTGGTGGTATCTCTTCTCCCTTACACATTTCATACAACGGTCGCCAAAGCTGCTGTCGAAACAGGCACACACTTGGTTACAACTTCCTATGTAAGCGATGAGATGAAGGAACTGGACAAACCATCCAAGGATGCCGGGGTCCTTCTTATCAACGAGATGGGGCTCGATCCGGGGATCGACCATATGGAAGCTCAAAGGGTAATAGACGACGTTCATGCAAAAGGAGGCGAAGTGGAAGAGTTCATTTCATATTGTGGTGGACTCCCAGCTCCTGAAGCAAACACAAATCCATGGGGTTACAAGTTCTCATGGAGTCCAAGAGGTGTCGTTCTTGCCAGCAAGAACAATGCCAAGTTCAGGAGAGAGGGGGCCGATATAGAGGTTCCAGGAAAGGAACTGTTCGGTAACTATGATGTTATTGACATTCCTGGTCTGGGATCCTTCGAGGGTTATCCGAACAGGAACTCTGTACCTTATGCAGAGATATATTCGATACCAAATGCGAAAACAATTCTCAGAGGAACCCTCAGGAACAGAGGATGGTGCGATACCTGGAAAGGGCTTCATGATATCGGAGTTCTGGAAGAGACAAATCCCGAGGCAGAGGATTATTACACCATGATGGATCAGCTCGCAACCGGAGTTGGGGACATTAAAGAACGTTTGTCCTCAAGTATCCAGACCAGGGACAATGACCTTGTTATCAAGAACTGGGAGTGGCTGGGATTGCTTGATGATAGAGAGTTACTTGATGGGACCTCAAGGATGGATGCACTAAGTGCCCTACTTCAAGAGAAGCTGTTCTATGACAAGGGTGAAAGGGATATGATAGCCCTTCAGCACACATTCAATGTGGTAATAGATGACGAAAAGAAGACCCTTAGATCGACAATGATCGATTACGGGATCCCAGGAGGGGACTCAGCGATGTCCAGAACAGTTGGGATACCTGCAGCTATTGGGGTAGAACTGGTCCTCTCTGGAAAATTGAAACATCTATCCGGAGTGCATATCCCTATTCTTCCGGAGATCTACAAACCCGCCCTGAAGAAACTTGAAATTCAGGGTATCAAGTTTGATGAAAAATAAAAATAAAAAAGTAAGGGAGCCTCGCCAGAGACTCCCATTTTTCAAATATATCCCTTCAATTTTGGAGGTTACGGGATTATTATTCATCACCATATCTGTTCTGTGGACCAGTGCCACCATTGTCTTGATCACGATCTCTATCGTGCTGCAGGTCACCTGAACGATCGCGATCTTGCTCGCTTGTGGATGCTGTCTCAACATCATCGTTTTCGCAGCTGCCGTCCTGTTTCTGGGTCTGCTCTTTTACTGGATCACCTTCTGGCTCACCATCGCAGCCGCCGTCCTGTGCTTGTTCCTGTTTCTGTTCCTTTGCAGGTTCGCCCTCTGGATCTTCCCCACAGCTGCCATCCTGCTTCTGTTCCCTCTCTTGAGTTTGATCTGCCTCTTCTGGGGCGTTCTCACCCTCGTTCATTGCCTGTTCCTGAGTTTG
>JAUVBH010000153.1 GCA_030591285.1 Thermoplasmatota archaeon | reverse complement strand
CCGGAGATCAACTCCCCTCCGTCGCTCATAGACTCTGACCAGGAAATCCAGACTTCCAGGTCATGAAGCTCGAAGGATGGGTTCTGGGGAGAGGAAGGAACTCCAACAGGAGCAGCAACAACCTGCTCCAGGATCTCTGAGGCTCCAACACTGTTCACAGCTGAGATGCCGTAGTATAGCTCAACTCCTGCCATGACATTTGTATCATTGAACTGGAACATATCCGGACTGAATGTCTTATAGAGGCTCAGGGTGGAATCATCCTCACCTCTGTAGAGATCAAAGGAGAGGATATTCATTCCTCCGTTTGAAATTGGCATCTCCCAGCCAATGTGAATGTGGCTCTCTCCCAGTGATATGAGGTTTATTTCGGGTGGAGTTGGAACCGTTGCGGGTGTGACCAGGATATCCTGGGACCAGAATGATGATCCAACAGAATTGTAAGAAGCGATGGAGTAGACATATGATATTCCATTCTCAACATCTGTATCAGAATATGACAGACCATCAATGTCGATGAACTCCGGTTCCTCTTCCTCTTCTATCTTAATTATTTTGTAACCAATAATTGGGGAACCACCGTCATTGATCGGTTCTTCCCACTCCATTTCGACCTTTCCATTTCCAGCGGTCACAATAACATTCATAGGCATCGTTGGAAGGGTCATTGGGGTGGTGCCAAGGGTTTCCGTGGGAAGAGATTCACCTATGATGTTAACTGCCACAACAAAGTAAGAGTAATCCAGACCATTGTGGACCGAGGTGTCGTTGTATTTCTTGACATTGGCACCCATGTTCTTCAGAAGTGTTGGTGTTTCTCCGGATACACCTCGATAAACATTGTACTCCCTGATAAGCACTCCACCATCCATCTCCGGTTTTATCCAGGAGATCTCGACGAAACCATCGCCGGATCTCAAAGTCAGGTTCATCGGTGATGAGGGTTCGGATACTGGTGTAGCAGTAATCAGCGTTGATACAGAAGATTCTCCCACGATATTGGAAGCGGAAATTGCATATTCGTATTCAACTCCGGCCTGGACAGCCTCATCCTTAATCTCGTTCACTCCAGGTGTCAGGGGTATGACCACTTCGATATGGTCATTGGTCCTGTAAAGGTTGTATGCAAGGATCTCGGTCCCGCCATTGTGTTCCGGGACTCTCCAGGAAAGGTCCACTTTCATGTAACCTCCTATTGCCTGGAGGTTTTGCGGGGCCCCTGGCGGGCCAAGGGGTGTAGCCTGGACCTCTGGAGTCAATACTGAATCCAAGGCCGAGTTCTTTGCACGGACACGATAGAAATAAGTCTTGCCGTTCTCCACTGTTGTGTCATTGTAGTGAAGAACATTTCCCAGCGTGGTCAACAGGGAGGTCTCAGCAACGGTCTCTCCTCTGTATACATCATATCCTATCAGGTCCAGGCTACCGGGGTTTGTGGGTGTGTTCCATGTCAAGTTAACGTAATTGTCTCCGGATCGAGCCACCAGATCCCTCGGTGGGGTCGGTGGTGTATCAAGTGATATTGAAAGAATATAGGCATCCTCGAATCCGTTGTTCACTTCATCGTAGGAACCATTTGTTGTAGGGAAGTTCTCATTGTCGGTGGAACCGGCCGCATAGATCCTCCCTCTGTCATCGTTCCCCGCTCCAGCGATCATGTCCATCCTGCCACCACCCAAATAAGTGGCATACTGGATATCTGACCAATCTGCAAGGACAGTTATAAGGAACGGATCCGAAAAATCACCCAAAGTGTCCAGGATAGCGTCATCAGATACCGGGAACGAGCTGGATGAGGTTGTTCCGGTAATGGTAATTCTCCCCATGGGGCCTATGTTGAGAAAAGTGGGTTTCTCGTATTCTGAACTTCCAATATATGTACATCTTTTCACTGTTGTACAGTTGATATCCATCTCTGTCAGGAAGATATCCGCATTTCCAATATGGGTAGTACTTATGACTCCTGATGTTGTGGGCATATCGGTGGAATATGTAAGCCCTGCAAAGACAAGGTCTCCATCCTCATCCATTGCCAGATCATAGATCCCGTCTCCCTGGTTCCCACCAAACAAAGTTGAGTAGATCGGAGTTTTCCCATCGTGGTTTACTTTCATTATGTACGCTTCACTGCTTCCTTCAAGTGTAGTGTCATAGGCACCATTTGTTATTGTGAAATCAGTTGACCTCGTGTAACCGGTGATGTATGCAAATCCCTGATCATCAAGAACAAGCCCTGTTACCCTGTCATCTTGTTCTCCTCCGATATATGTTGAATAGATCAACTGGCTTCCCTGTGGATTCATCTTGAAGAGGAAACCATCGATATCTCCTCCTCCATAGGAATCCCCGATAGGATCGGTACTCGTGGGGAAACCATCACCATTTGTGATACCTCCGACGAAGATGTTGTTCATATCATCAACAACAATGTTCTGAGGCCACTCGGAACTTTCTCCTCCAACATAGGTTGAGAAAAGAAGGTTCGAAGCAGTTGGGTTGAACTTGCAGACGAACACATCATAGAGACCTGAATAGGTCCTGCTGAATGCATTGTTTGTGGTCGGGAAGTCATCAGAGGATACCCTGCCGGTCAGATAGATATTGCTGGAATCGTCCAGATGTATGACCATCCCTGCTTCGTCAGCACTTCCACCGATCAAAGTACAGAATATGATGCCTTTCCCGGTATCGTTCATCTTGAAGAGGTAAGTGTCCTGGGATCCTTTCCATTCGGTTTCGTATGCTCCTACGGTGACGGGGAATTGCCTGGCTGTGGTTGTTCCGGTAACATACGTATTGCCTTGGCCGTCCACTTCCATTCCATATGCGTTGTCACCACCTAATCCTCCCACCCATGTTGAGAAGACCAAAGGATCGATCACGACTCTTCTTGATGTGTCATATTCTCCCAGTGAAAAGGAGAATGTATTCTCATCGACCAGTATGAAACTTGCTTTGATCCGATCGTTCGTATCCTTATAGAAAACATCAAGCCCTCTTTCAAGTATTCTAGTTCCATCATTCAGCTCTATTATCAGTTCATTGTTCTCAATGGTGAGTGAGCTATGTCCGGACACACCAAGATTGATACTTTGCGGGTCTGAACCAGGGTTCAATATCAGATCATATTTCAGATCATTTCCCGAGAAGTGGTAGAGCATGTCAATTGAAGGGTAGAGCTCCTCGTAAAGTACAGATCCATACCCTGAGACCTCTGTGTTCTGTTGTTCTTCATAAAAGAAATTGTATGAGGTGAGGGTTGGATCAACGCCTTCGGGTTCAACAAGGCGGGAACCAATCATATCGACCTGCCAGCAATCTGTTCTTAATGTGTTTTCATCCACTTTTCTTTCCAATGAATAACGGATGAAATCATTTCCAAGAGCGGCTCTGAACTGTCCGAAGGTGTAGAATTGAATGGTATCATCTTCAAGCTGTCCAACATTTTCGATGAGATCCGAGTTGATCATCAGGTCCTGAGAGATCATCTCATCATCGGAACCCTTGACATGGGTCCCATGGACGTAGGCAGTCGAAACTAGCAGCACAGCTAGTAAGGCTATAGTAGCGAATTGACGTAGGGTCATGGTTCTCCCTCAATAGATCCCTGAAGCGGTTTTCACTCCAATGAAGTTCTGATATTGGGGTGAATATAAAAGCAAACTTGTTACCAATTTTTATATTATATAAATCTAATGGTTCGGAATTTAACATGATATATATATTCTCTATTATGTGCTTTGACAAAATGGCATTTGTGTACTTTGAGGTTTTTTCACACATTCTCATTCTTAGGAGGACCTTTCAATGAACCTGGAGCGGTCCCTTTCCAGTTTTCCATATCATTTTGTTTCTTTACGTTGTCGAAATAATCCCATTTGTTCCAGAACTCGGTATAATCCTTTTCTGTCTTTACAAGGTCCCGATCTTCCTTTTTCTGGACCTCTTTTGTCATCTGGATGCTGGTGTTCTTGTTCTTTTTAAACTTTCGGGAACTGATAATCGATACGATCACGGCTAGGATCTCGACTGAGAACATGATGATGGCCCAGAATAGGGTGAGCATCTCATCCATACCCATGAAGTACAATATTAGAAGTCCAAATGGACACAGGAGCAAGACCGTTATCAGAAATAGGGCCAAACCCCATTTGAACGATCTTTTCAAGGATTCCTCTCTGCGAGAGTAGTAATCCAATTTCATTGCCATATCAACATTTCTCACAAGCTATGCTCCTTTGACGCTCTTCCCGCCATTTATTGAAGGGGTTTTAGGGAATAATAATTTTACGACTCTATGGCTCGATCTCTATTTGTCTCTGAAATTATCGAAGTAATCCCAGTTATTCCAGAACTCATTGTAATCGATAGGATCTTCCGGAGTTTCCGGGTATGTTATTTTCTGTTTGCCAATGGTATGATATTTAGAAAACTTCCTATCCTCCCATTTTGAATATATAATTAAGGGCAACATCGGTAGGGCCAGGATTTCCAAACCAACGAAGAATACAAGAGCAATGGCTATCGGGATGGTAACCATCTCATAGATCGTTAGACCAATTATCACCAATGTCCATTTCAATATCTTTCCGACAATCTCCCAGATCATTTTCCAATCTAGTTGAAATCTCTCTTTGTCCCTGTCGTAAAAGTATCTGTGAATACGCTTGTTCCGATGAAGGACCAAGTCGGACATCACAACTCCTTCAATTCTTCCTATTTAAAACATATAACTGGTAGAATTTAAACCTTTATGTATTTTCGACTGAAATACTTATGATATGGGTGAAGTTTATTTTTTATCATCACTTTTTATCATCTTCCCATTTTTCATCCTTCTCCTTCTTTCCCATCTTTGTGAAGACAATGTTCACGATCAATAATATGATGGCAATTGCAACCAGAGCGATCAGTATGTACAGGAACAATTGGATCTGGCCGTCATTGTCTGAAAGTTCTGTGT
>JAUVBH010000003.1 GCA_030591285.1 Thermoplasmatota archaeon | reverse complement strand
GCAATGGAGAAAGTGCAAAGAAGGTATCAGAGCTTATTTCCAGGATCTATTCGCTATCAGATTCAAAAACTGCATTGAATGAACTGATGGAAACCATCCCATCCATAGATCAAGCTCTGGTCGAGGAACTTGAACAAGTAATAGAGTGCGTAGTAAGTACTAATGGCGAAGTCGTTATGGACCCCTCGATAACCCGCGGACTCGACTATTATGATGGAGTGGTCTTTGAGGTCGACGCCCCCTCCCTCGGAGCCGAGAAACAGATCTGCGGTGGTGGAGCATATTCACTCTCGGAGATCCTGGGAAAAGAGGTTGAGGGTATCGGGTTCGGTCTTGGATTCGACAGGATACTAGTTGCCCTGGGAGAGACGGTCATAACAGAAGAAAGCGGTCCACTATACTATTTGATCCCAATGGGAGATAGAGCGCAAAAAGAAGCCTCCAGGATCGGTTCCATGGTTAGGTCCAGCAATTTGAAGTGCATAGTGGAAACCACAGGAAGGAATTTCAAGAAAGCACTTTCCTCGGCCCTTACTGCCGGAGCCACACATCTTATCATCGTCGGTGATGATGAGATCGATAAAGGATTGGTGGCGATCAAGGACCTGGGCACCAAAGAGCAGAAGGAGATACCATTGAAGGATCTGAAAGTTCACCTCCTTTGACCATCACGATCTTACCTTATATGTTGAATTCTTGATAATCATTATGAAAAATATATCAAGTGATAATCCATTGGGGAAAAAGGTAGTTTGAATAAGGTCTATCCTATTAGGGGTTGCTCAATCAATAGAGAGGTCTGGTGAAGTTGGTGAAATGTTCATTTTGCCCCTCCGAACAAGTCCAGGATGAGGACGTGCCGTTCTGCTCCACGTGCTGGGCATCCCTTGAGGGGAGTGAGATTCCAGATATCGATTTCAGGGACTATTTTTCTGAAGGTCTCGAGCGGAAGCTCAAGGATATTGATTCACTTCTATTCACCATGCCCGAGAATTTTCTCCTTTGGTATCTAAAGGGACATTTTGAACATGAACTGGGAGCAACAAAAAAGGCATTGAACTCAATAAAGACATCAATATCCTACAAGGGAGACTATGGAGATCCCTGGGTAAGATTGGGTTTGATATATTCTGACATGCACAAGGAGTCAGAGGCCATAGACCATTTCAGAAAAGGATTGCAATTCTCACTCCTGGACCCATCAAATCTTGTTGATGCAGGAGTATCGCTACAAGCATCTGACCAACCAAAACTGGCATCCAAGATACTCCAGAGAGCCCTGGACCTTGTTCCCGATGATGACAGGGCACTCGTAGCTCTAGGTAAGGTCTTTGTGCAGATCGGAGATCTGAAATTGGCCCGGGGAACCCTCCAGAAGGGGATCGAACTCTACCCCCATAATGAGGAGGTCTTGAGGGGGATGGCACAGATCCTCCTGAAATTGGAGGACCTGGATGCGGCAATGGACATGTACAGCCGGATCCTGGATCAGCATCCAAGGGATTTTGAAGCCCTTCTGGCAAAAGGTGAGATACATCTTAGAAGAAAGGAGCTATCGCAATCGATCAAAGCCTATCAGGCTGTGAAGGACCTTGACATACATATCTCATGGACGGGGATACTGAAGTTCATCGTGTCAACATTGAGGACCATGATGGACAACAATGAGAACTCGCTATCATACAGAGAGGACCTGAAAAAGGAATATGAGAACATCATTCTGTTCCTGACAGAACTGGACGATAAGGTGAATTCCTCACAGGGTCCCGATCTCCTATCTGAGATCGAAAGCTTGGTCAAGGTGGTGGAGAACCAGAGATTGACCCTGAAGGACCAGGTGAGACAGTTCGAGGACCTTCTGGAAAAGTACAAGGTGGAGGATTCTTTCCACCAGCATCTGGAGATGAAGGTCAAGAACCTTCAACAATACCTGGAAGAGGGGCGCTACTTCGATGGAAAACAGATAGCATTGGAACTTTCACCATTCCTTACGGATCTTCGAACCATGGAGACAGGTTCAGAGAGCAAGGTAAAGGAGAGGCTCAAGGTAAAGCTGGAAGAGCTGAAAGAGATCGGGTTGGAACATAAGGACCTGCTTATCAGACTTGATATGGTGGAGAAGCTGGAAGAGGAGGGGAACCTGGAGGGAGCAACCTTCATGCTCAAGGAGGTAGAGGTCTCCCTTGAGGAATACTGGATCGACTCCAGCAAAAGATACCACGAAGAGAGAATGAAGGAGATGAAGGATCTTCTTGATAGCGCCAGGTCGAGGTTCGACACATCAGGACTCACGGAAATATTCAGAACTTTCAAGAATGCATATGAAAATGGACCCAGACTGATCACCGAAAGATACGAACTGTTCATGGAAAAATATGTAGAGGACTCCGCATCATTTTACAAAAAGGAAACGGAGAGGGTCCTCAAGGAGATCGACCTGAACCTTCAGCTAATTGAAAAGGATGGAGCAAAGGTCAACGATCTGCGCAATGAATTCTTGGAGATCACGGACAACCTTGAAGAGGAGAAGGACCAGCAGGCACTCTTCGAAAAGGTAAAGGATCTCATGGAAAAGATCGGTTACTTCGAAGAGCAGCAGAAGATCTCAAAGATCAGATTCAGGCTTCGGAACCTGGACCTCCTACTGGGAGAGGTTGATTTCCTCGGTATGGATGAGGAACTTGCCAGAAATGTGGAACCGGTAAGAAGGGTTATCGAGAGATCTTTGAAACAGGAAAATCACAGACTTTCCGAGATACTTACCAATGAACTTTATGAGAATGTCGAGAAGATACTTTCCGAGAATTACCGGAAGGAGCTGGAGGGACTCATTCACTCCACAGAGGGAGAGATCCTGAGGCTAAGGGGGTTGGGAGTTGAGAAGAAGGATTGGAGTGTCTCCATCGGCCGCTGCAAGAAGATCATGTCAGGTGAGGAAAGCGGACCAATGACAGAGATCATAAACCACCTGGCCAGGATCCAGAATGACATACAGGATTTCATTCTGAAAACCCTTCCAAAAGAGATTGACAAGAAACTTGAGATATGCCAGGAGAAGCTCAAGGAGGGCCAGGGATATGGCTTCCCGTTGAGTGGAGAAAAAAGACAGCTTCAGAATCTCACAAAATCAGCGTCTGAGATCTCTTCAATGGATATTCTGGAAGATGCTTACAAATTCAATACCGAACTTGAAAAAAAGGTAATGGCCCTGCTTTCGAAAGCCACATCGGAACTCGAGGAGATCATCAGATCGGGTATTGAAGGCCTCACCGAGATGGGAGTTGACAGGCAGTCAGTTATGGATATTCTTTCCATGGTGAACAGATCAGAGGTCCTCCTGGACAATATGAAACATAGAGAGGCATGGGATCTGATGACCGGAGCCCAGACCCTGCTATCGGACCTCAGAGATGCTGCCTATATTGAGATCAAGGAAAAGAGAATGGAAGAGATCAAAACGTTCTTATCTGTGGCAGAGGAGCTTGAGATAGATACAACCAAGATCTCCGGTGACTACTCGGTTGTCCTTATGGACAAGGGGTCAAACCCTGAAAAGGATGTCAAACTAGTGATCTCCATTCATGATCGGCTTATAGCGTCGATCAAGCTAGGTGCAAATGATAGATACGAAGCTTACCGACAGGGATATGAGGATCTGTTGAAGAGTAGTGCTAGACTCCTTCCTGAAAGTATGCCAAGGGAGATGAGGATACAGCTAAAGGAGGTAAAGACCAACCTCAAGGATGGTTCAATGGAAGACCTGCCCAAGCTGCTCCATGATACCAGCAAACTTCTCGATAATGCAATTGAGATGTCCATTGAACGGGGTCTACTTGATAGAGCTTCTGTGATCCTGGAATCGGGCCTCACCCTGAAAGATCCAAAGGCAAAGCAGATAGTCAAAAAGGCCCAGGACCTGGCAAAAAAGATCAAATCCAAGAAAGCGGATGGCATTGAGGAGGAACTGACGGGCCTGGAAAAAGAGCTAGGAAACCTCAGATCTCTGATCCAGATGCAGAACATCGAAAACACTCTGACCGAGGTCCAGGAACTTGATGAGCTGGCAAAGGACGTTTTCGATGCAATAACTGATGAGCGTTTCCAGGAACGGATCGATGAGATGACCGACCGTATCTCTGGTTTCCTGGACACGACCACTTCACTTTACAAGGATCCAGATCCCAAGATGGTGGAGGAGCTATCGGATAGTATCGCTCGGCTCAACAATGATATCATCGAGCTGGAACAGGAATGGAGAGCTAGAAAAAGGCTTGACATCCTTGAGGAAATGGAGCTTGAAGCGGGGAAAGTCGATGATAACCTCCTGTCCTCGGATATCACTAATCTCACAAAGCAGTTCGATAAGCGTGATTGGAACAGGTTCTTCAGAACATGGGAGAGGGTCGAGGGGCATATCAAGAAGATGGAACAGAAGGGAGTCCTCCCAGGTGGAAGCAGCAAATTGATAGAAGAAGCTCCCGATTCTCCAGGAATTGACATATTATCCCGGAAAAAACCGCTGAAGATGAGAAAGAACAAGGGTGGTTCGATAAAGACACCAAGATCGGAAAGTGGGATCTCCCGATTGGCAAAGGAGATGGAAATTAAGAAGAAGCTGATAGAGGAGAAACCCAAAGCCCCCCCGGAGCCTGAAGAGGTCATCCAAGAGGAACCAGAGATCGAAGAGCCAGAGTTAGAGGAACCAAAGATAGAGGAACCGGAGAAGAAGGGAGGCGAATTGACGGATATCGCCAGATCCATTGCAGGGGCCAGGATCGAGAAATTGATGGAAAGTGACTCCAAAGCCCTGAAAGGAGAGGCTCCAGAACAAGTTGATGAGGTCGGTGTGATGATGGAGGACATACTCGAGATCGATACCTCTGTCAGGAAGAAGGATGACACCGTCGAAGCCGAGAAGGTTCGGGAGAACCTCAAATTGTTCTTTGATCGATTCCCCATGATGTCACAGCTTGATGATGCAAGGTCTAGGTTCGAAAATGGAGAGAAGCTGCTGGAGAAGGGAGAAAGATCGGAAGCCATCAAGGAGTACAGGGTGGCGATGTCCATTGCGATCAAAATAGGGAAGGTCCATATGGATATGAGTAAAGCCCTGAATACTGTCAGGGCGACACTGGATAAATTGAAAAAGAAAGGTTTCGAAAGCGGATCTGCTGAGGACCTTTACAGTGAGGGCAACCTACTCCTTAAAGAAGGAGATCTTTTTGGTTGTGCCACAACAATAAAGTCCATCAGAGAAGAGCTTTCCAGGATGGAATGATCAGATCATCCCTCAGCATCAGAGATCTTTTTCTGGATTATCTCCAGACACTCCTTCAAACTGAATTGTCCAGTATAATGCTGGGTCTCATTAATGATGGTCTTGGGGATGCCAAGAACACGATACTGCTCTGCAATATCCGGGAACTGTATCAGTTCAAGGATACTGGATTTCACCTTTGGATTGAGATAGGCAAGGGTGTTCAATGCATCGATGGTTGAATTGATGGATGGGGCATTCGGAGTAATTAGGGCCTGGACATCTGTATCTCCGATCTTCTTTGCCATTTCAAGGATATCATCTTCTATACCATGTTCCCCGGTAGAGATCATTGATATCACTTTTACCAGGCTCTTGAAGATATTCCCTGAAGGACATCCATAGAAACGGATACCATGGTCCTTTTTTTTCTTATCTACAATAACAAAGGCTGGAAAATGATCCACGAGATGTTCCACATTATCCCCGGATTCACCCTCTTCCTGGACATATTTTACACTTATCAGTTCATACTTCTCTGCAAGTTCATCCACCTTTGGTTTGAACTCTTCAAGGGTCTCATTCTTCTGGGGATGCTCGTGAACGACAATTGTAATGGGGTCCTTTAATCCCTCGAGCATCTGGTCCAATAGAGTTGTATCATCAGAGGGTTGATTTGCCATTATAGGGTCCTCCTGCGTATGGGGTTTGAATGGGTCATAATACAAAAAGGTTATCCAGATAGGAATGGATGTTCACAGTTTCAATATCAGTTTTCCCTTCTTGATTATCTCTTTTCCATCTATGAACACATCAGGATCTAACACCATCCCATCCACGTGGATATCACACTTGACTTCTCCCCCGAAGGTGGAGTTGTCACCAAACCCAAAATGCACGGTCCCAAGCGCTTTCTGATCCTCCAGTATATTGCCAATGACCTTTGACATCGGGTTCATGCCGATCCCGAACTCACAGATGGTCCTTGCACATTTACCCCTGTCCATCAAGGATTCTGCATCAGCATTCCCTTTGATCTCAGTTGCTAAACCGTCCTTCACGGTTATTTCCACATTCTCTTCAGACCTGTCCATAAAAGCTCCATCGATTACGATCCTGCCGTTTGCGGACTTCTCCTGAGGAGCAATGAATACTTTACCTGCAGGCAGATTTGTAATGAAGCCTCTCTTATGACAAAGCCCATTATCATCCAGGATCCATCTCCTCCCCTGGATAGAGAAAGTGATATCTGTTCCTAAACTGGTCTTGACCTGGACCTCTTTTGCTCTTTGGAATTTCTTTCCAAACTTACGAATATTTCTGGCGATCTTCACATAATCCGCTAGAAGACCCCCTTTTATCAACATATCCATTGTTAGTCCAGGCATTGTGGCAACACGGGCACCTCTTGCAAGTGCGGCCCTTGTGGCATTTGTGTAAGTGATCGAAAATGTTGTAGGCGCAATTATCACATCGGAGTGGATCATTGCATCGGCGACAAGGGTTGGGGGTTCATCTCCATGATGACTCCCAACCGGAAGTTCCACCAGGATAGTTTCAACGTTCAATCCCTCTGCGGCTTCGAAAAAAGCCTGGGCTAATTCCAGGGTATTTTTGTCACAAAGAATGAGTACCCTGTCTGACCTCTTTGGGGCCAGGCAGTTAATCATGCTCATCTGGGCTTTCTTGATCTTGTCCATTTTCCCCCCTCTCTTCTACCCGGGCGGGATGCACAGGCGAAGGCCTGACGGGAAGCCCAACAAATTAAAAGTTTGGGGTACCTGCCTTGAGGTACGTTTTTCTTATAGGGACTGACACCCTATGCATCCCATTTATTTACAAATAGGATAGTATTTCAACCTTTTGATACTGTTGTTAGATCGAGATATGAATGAACTACCAACCTCTGTTCTGAAGCTGTTTCTCTACGGGTATATCCGCGACATTTATCCCTGCCATGGGGTCGCCTATTCCCTTGGAAACTTTTGCAAGTGTTGCAGGATCATCAAAATGGGTCACTGCTTCAACAATAGCCTTTGCCATGAACTCAGGTTTCTTTGATTTGAAAATTCCGGAACCAACGAAAACACCATCTGATCCCATCTGCATCATCAATCCTGCATCGGCAGGTGTGGCGATACCTCCTGCTGCGAAGTTTACAACAGGGAGTCTCTGAAGTTCGGCAACTTCGATCACAAGTTCCACAGGTGCCTCGATCTCTCTGGCCACTGAGAATAGTTCCTCTTGAGACTTTCCTTTCAATGATCTGACAGCACCCATTATCGCATGCTGGTGGCGGACCGCTTCAATGATATCTCCGGTTCCTGCCTCCCCCTTGGCCCTGATCATGGCTGCCCCTTCATGGATCCTTCTGAGAGCCTCTCCAAGACTTCTTGCGCCGCATACAAATGGTATGTTGAAGTTCCTTTTCGTGATGTGGTAATGCGGATCTGCAGGTGTCAGCACTTCAGATTCATCGATCATGTCGACTCCCAGGGATTCCAGTATCTGGGCCTCAACAAAATGTCCGATCCTTGCCTTTGCCATGACGGGGATGGAGACATTGTCGATTATCTCAATTATCTTAGTCGGATCTGCCATTCTGGCAACTCCTCCTTGCGCCCTGATGTCAGCTGGTACCCTTTCAAGTGCCATAACTGCAACAGCTCCGGCTTCCTCAGCGATATGGGCCTGCTCTGCATTTGTGACGTCCATGACGACGCCGCCCTTCTGCATCTTCGCAAAGCCCCTCTTGAGGAGCACTGTTCCATGTCTCATCTTTTCGAGATCAAATTCTCTAGGCATGGTATTACCTCGGATTGAGCCTCCATACGATAAGCCGTATTTGAGCTTTATTAGAAGCACACACCCCTGGGGTATTACTTTATAAATACAATTTCCATTGAGAAATGATGGCCTTCCCTTACTGTTCCAGATGCAAAGGCACCAAGGACCTTTGTGGCCTGGGTCGCTGTCCATTACTGGAAAGGGTAAGAGAAAGGGTCAAACCCATGGAGGTCAAAGGGGATTCCATCGATGGACCTTCACCCCCCTCGATCTTTGTGGGCAGATATGGTTACCCCAGGATCACAGTGGGACCTCTGACCACACCCATAGATATTCCTCTCCCGGAAAGATTGGAATCCGGCTCTTTTCTTTTTTCAAGGTCCATCGAGGATGTCTATTCCATGAGAACATCCCTGGTAAGGGGCAAACATCGGTTGGATGTGAGGACATCGAAAGATCCAAGAGAGATTGGTTCAGATCCTCTTATCAAGATCGAGAAGAACATTCCGATCAAGGGAAGAAAGATCCTCGATTCAATTCAGGAACTTGCTCTTTCTGCACGGTCCCTTGATACCGAGATGTTGATCTCTAGATATGGGGGAAAACGTCTTGAGGGCCCCAATGTGGATTCCATATCGATGCCAATGGGTCCGTCTGTGAATGTGAGCAGGGTCAATGTCAATGAGAATCCAATGGTTCCGAGGCCTGTCGAGAAAGTGGTTGATGATACCGACCTCAAAGCATCGGATGCTTCAATAGATCTGTTCAGAAGCGGAATTCCTCTGGAACATATGGTCAAACTCTTCAGCATTGGAATGCTGGGAGAGGGGAAACGAAGAAAACTGGTCCCGACAAGGTGGACGATCACTGCAGTTGATGATATCGTCTCATTGGAACTTCGTGGAAAGGTAATAGAGATGCCAGCGCTGGACAGATATATGCTATTCAAAACCGAGCGTTTTGGTAACCATTTCCTGATAGCCCTTTATCCACCTCCATTCCGTTTCGAAATGCTTGAACAATGGCAGAACGATTCTCTCTGGGGAAATAGTCCGGTCGTCACAGATCATGAAGGACCAAGGGGAAGAAGGTCCTATGCATCGAACATAACCGGTGCATACTATTCTGCAAGATTATCTGTCCTGAACTATCTTGAAAGGATCAGAAGGAATGCTGGATTCACAGTGATCAGATGGATCACTGGCGACTATTGGGCACCACTTGGGGTCTGGGTCATTAGGGAATGTGTAAAAAAGGCCATGGAAACGGAACCTGAAGTGCTGGAGGACATGGGACAGCTGATCTCCAGAGTGGATCAGCTGTCAGATATGAAGAACTGGAAAGCCCATACACAGTACCTCAGCAAAAGGAGGATCACTACCCTGGATGAATTTGACAATTGATCATTAGAGCTTATCCAGGAAAGTATCGATCTGCTCCAATCCTTTCTTCAGGGTCTCGTAGTCACCGGCCACACTTAAACGGAACCCACGTTCCATGTGGAAGAACTCACCAGGGACAACCCGGACCTCATGATCCTTGTACAACCGATCGCAGGCTTCGATGGAGTTAATGTCATGGTCATATCGTAATAATCCAACGGCACATCCATCAGGTTCTGACCAGTGGACATCCTTCCTTCCCTTTGCCCACGTGCTAACAAGGTTCAGTTTCTCACGGAGCTTCATGAATTCTTCAGGAAGAACCTGATCCCTCTTCCTCAATATGTCCAGGGCTGCCCTGTTACCCATATGGTTCACCATTGGAACCGAATAGATCTTGAGCCTCCTGGCCCTGTTCATGATCCTCTTGGGCCCCACCATCCAACCTGTCACCAATCCTCCGGCTCCATAGACCTTGGTCACCGAGGATGTTATAATGGCCTTATCATAGATCTCAGCCATGGAAGGGAAAGCATTGACAAGTTTGCCATCCTCCAAGGACATGGCAAAATCCCGATAAACTTCGTCTACAAGAACAGGAAGATCGAATTCGGATAGTACCTTTGCTATATCCTTCAGGTCCGGGCCGAAAAGTGCTTTCCCCGATGGATTGTTCATATTCTGCATGACGAAAAGGTCAGGTGAGAGGGTTTCGATCTTCTCTCTGAGTTCACGGAGATCTATCTTGTAGTTGTCAGGCCTTCTCTTGATGGTATGGACATCACAACCCAAGGATCTTGGGATCTCTATTAGCGGAGAAAATATTGGTTTCTCTGTGAGGACCGTATCCCCGTCCTCAAGGGCGGAAAGATATGTCAGGAAATTTGCTTCGCTGCATCCATTCGTCAGTAATATCCTGCTCAGATCAACATCATACATTGATGCAAGATGTTCCCTCAGGGCCCGATCTCCAAGAGGATCTCCAGCACTGACAAGCAATGGGTCTTTTACAGCATCCATAACCCCTGGCCAATTTGGTAGGATGTTGCTCCATGCAAGATCGAACCTGGGGGCAGGTTTGTTCACTATATATTCGACATGTCTGAACTTTGGCAGGTCAAGAAACATATCATCCCTCCAAGTGTTATCGACCAACAATATCATAAATACATATCTCTATCCCTTTTTGGGGTTCAGGTTATGTCCAGGTTTGGAAAGGATAAAAGTGAGGGTAAAGGTGGTGGGAACCCTGTTCTCAAAGCTGGAACGAGACATGCGGTCCTGTGGATCGTTCTTACAGCTTTTGCCGTCCTTCTTCTTCTTCAAAGTTACAGGGAGTTCATCTCCTCTGTTTATTTTTACAACCTGGTTGGTCTAGGTGTATCTCCCGTGACGGTCCTGCTTTTCCTCTTTCTATCTGTTCTACTACTTGGACCAATTGTGAGATTACTGGGGATCAAGAACTCTTTTCTGATACTTGGAGCGATCACACTTGCAGGAAGACTGCCCATGGGCATGGGTCTGGAAAGCCCTATACACATGATCGCTTCAGGAGTTACATTTGTATCATCTTCTCTACTGGTCGCATTGATACTGGCCCTACACCGAAGAGAGAGGAAGGTTGACCCGGATGCTTTTTCATCTCAGGCACTGGCAGGAGCTTTTGGAATTGCCCTGCTCGGGTTGCTTACGCTAACTGCTTTGGGAAGAGGGGTTGACCCTTCGATCATACCGAAAGCTACCGGTATCATTCTCTCGCCGGGTCTTACAACGGCGATGATCGGCCTGGGAATTTTTTTACTATTCATTATGAGAGATGCACCAATGCTGGAGGATGCAAGAGGAACTGAAGGAGAAGTTGGATCCAAGATCTCAGGTGGGGGGGCGGATTCATGGGCACCAGCAGCCGGTCTTGGTGGGTTCATTTACTTCTCCATCGGCATAGTGGCAAACCCATCGGTAACTTCAGCCTGGCTTGGAACCAGCTTCCAGTGGGCCCTCTCGATGTCCATCGTCTCACTTGGACTATTCCTGCTTTCACTTCTATCATCTTCAGGATACCTTCTGTCACTCAGAAGAAGTCTAGCGCATCCGAAGGGAGCGATAATCGGGAACATCATCTTGATCGTCGCAGCTTTGAACCTATTCTACCTGCATTATCCCATTCCCTCGGCTCCTGCAGCTATAGTTTGGATCGGCATGGTAGATACCTGGATGATCCTGGACGCCCTCACAGATAGCAAACCATTCGCAGGGGAAAGCTTGAAGATCGACCGGAAGGAAGGAAGAAAGGTCATTGGATTCCCATCTAAAAGCAAGGAAAGGAGCTTTCCGGGACATTTTGGCAGGGTTATGGCGCTTGGACTTGGAGTGCCAACTCTGGTATTCACATTCGTCACGCTATCTTTGAATTGGTCCTTTGTCCCATTGGGCAGTATACTCGAAGGTTCGATCTCAACTTTCATGTTCCTTGGCATGATCATTCTCGCACTGGCAGGTTTCTCATGTTCCACAGCCAGGGTTGAAGAACCATCTGCGAGCATGAGCAAGACCACCATCGAGATCAAGAAAGGTTCTCCTACTGTTGATGCCGGAAAGGGTACCAGCCATCTACGGAGCAGTTCAGAGGGATCTCCAAGGATCAGAGGTCAGTTGATAACGATCGGAGCCCTTACAATAATATTCATCATCGTGACGGGAACACTTTCCATCGCACTGTATCCCAGCAGTATCAGTGAGAAGAACGTATCCGCAGGTGAATCTATCAAGGTTGTGACCTATAACGTTCACCATGGGTTTGCCAACGATGGCAGAGTGGATCCATCGGTCCAGTATGAGATCCTTGAGGATATAGACGCTGACATAATATTCCTCCAAGAAAGTGATTCATTGAGGTTCACTGAAGGGAATTTCGATCCGGTATTCTATTTTGCAGCCAGGCTAGGGATGTATTCTTACAGAGGACCCAACCCTGGAACCGGAACACCCGGGGTCGCCATTCTATCCAAGTTCAAGATGGAGGACCGTGAGGTCCATTTCCTTCCTGCAGATGCCATCCCCAGGATCGCGATCTCTGCAAAGGTGACCATTGATGAGAGGGATGTCAGAATAGTTGGTTTGCATATGGGCCTGGACGAACCCGAGAGAAAAAAACAACTGGATCACCTGCAGAGACTCTTCCAGAATTTCTCCAGGGATTATAATGGAGGGCTCATTGTTGGAGGGGACTTCAACACTGAACCTCACGAAGAAATGATGGGATCGATGAACCCTTACCTATTCGGAGAGAACTATAAGAATGATAGTGTAACCTCAAATCTTACCGGATTAGCTCTCCAAAGTGCATGGCATAGTGTAGAGGAGAACGGAAGGAATGAGATCCTTGATACCCCGACCTACCCGGCACCCGATGTCGATGATGAAGAAGCACACATCGATTACATTCTCTTTGATGATATGTTCACCGTGAACAGAGCTGTTGTTCTTGAGGGAATTGGAGCTTCAGATCACAAACCGGTCTGGGCGGAACTCGAGATCCAATCGCAATGATTTTCAAGATGGATACGATACACCTTTGGAGGTCTCCTCATGTCCGATATATTAGCTCTGTACGAAGATATTGAAAAGATGAAGGATGAAATGATCGAATTCGCCAGGGATATTCTCTCGATCCCGGCCATTGCTCCGGAATCCGATGGGCAGGGAGAGATGAAGAAAGCAGAAAGGATCCTTGATCTTGTCAAGGACTGGGGATTTGATTCCATTGAGAGATACGACGCTCCCGATGAACGTGTCCCTGAAGGGAAGAGACCGAACATTCTTCTGAGGATCAAAGGAGATCGACCAGATCTACCCAGCATCTGGACATTTGCCCACATGGACGTCGTTCCACCTGGGGATCTGAATAAATGGACCGGTGATCCTTACACACTTAGAGTGGATGGAGACAAACTGACAGCCCGTGGTATCGAGGACAATGGACAGGACCTTATTGCTTCGTTATTTGCCGCCAGAGCCATATTGAAGAGTGGTTCCAGACCTCATCGAAACATCAATCTTTTCCTGGTCGCTGATGAGGAAGTGGGATCGGCCAAGGGTATGGTCTATCTCATCAATGAACATGAGGATCTCTTCTCAAAGGATGATATCTATATCGTTCCTGATGCCGGGGAACCAGATGGATCGATGATAGAGGTCGCTGAAAAATCTATCATGTGGATCAAGGTGAAAACATATGGGAAGCAGGTCCACGCTTCTTCCCCCCACAAGGGGATCAATGCTAACCTTGCTGCCATGAGATTCCTAGTGAACATCTACGATGAGCTTAATGAGAAATATCCGGATGAGGACCTGCTATATGACTATCCAAGATCATCCTTCGTCCCATCAAAAAGAGAGGCAAATGTTCCAAATGTTAACACAATTCCAGGGGAAGATATTAGCTACCTGGATTGCAGGATCATGCCCCAATACAAGGCTCAGGAGATCCTGGACCTGATCAAATTGAGGGCAGAGGAACATTCTAAGGAGCATGGAGTGAAGATGGAGATCGAGACACTACAGTACGAGCAGGCTGCTCCTCCAACTTCTCCTGATCATCCGGTAGTGGGTCTATTGAAAGATGCAGTGAAAGAGGTCTACAATATCGAGGCGAAACCCCAGGGTATTGGAGGAGGAACCTGCGCTGCAATACTGAGAAGAGGTGGATACCCGGCAGCGGTTTGGGGAAAGATGGAGGAAACAGCCCACATGCCTGATGAGACTGCACTTCTTTCCAACTATCTGGGAGATGCAAAGGTCTTTGCCAAGGTTTTCATGTCATGACCAGAGCTCATCATCGGAGATCAGTTGTTTCACGATATCAACATCTCCATCCACATAGGTGAAGGATCCAAGTTCTTCCCTGCTGACCCATTTCAGGTCCTGGCAATCCAGGGGTTCAGGGTTGCCTGAGATCAGTTCACATTCATAGAAAAGGATAACAACATGTCTGGAAAGACCATTCTGATGATAGACATGGGATCCGAGAGCATACTGGTGTCCGACATTGACATCAACACCAAGTTCCTCCACAAGTTCTCTCTTCAATGTGTTCTTGGGATGTTCTCCAAAGTCAACCTTTCCACCGGGAAATTCCCATTTGTTGGGTTCAAACTTGGAATCAGGAAGTCTCTGTGCGATCAGGATCTTTCCACTGTTCTTGATAATCGCTGCGGTCACAAGGAGAGGTCTTCCTTCCATTGCCTGGTCAATGAGGGATAGATTGTTAAATATTCCCCGGTCGGAGGTGACCATGTAGATAGATTAATGAGAGGGTAATTGTTATCACAGCCCTGGAGGTCCCTCATTGGAGATAAGGAAAGATTTTGCCCGGGAGATATTCACGGTTCTCAATGAAGTTCTCGGAGAAGGCAGACACGCATCCAGCGTGATCAGGGAATCTCTTAGAAGGAATCAGGAATGGTCCGATCGGCAGAGGGCACTTTTCTCCAATACAGTATATGACCTTATTCGATACTGGAGATTCCTCTGGACATCCCTTGGGATGGAACCATCATTCAAGGACAAGGACCTATGGCACCTTCTGGGAACGTATTACATCAAAAGGGGAGAGGAACTCGATGGCCGTGTTGAGTTCAAAGGTATCAGGGAAGAGAAGGTGAAAAGGAGGATCGAGAGACTCAAGACCGAAAGAGCGGTGAGAGAGTCCATTCCGGATTGGATAGATCTTTTAGGTCAAAATGAGCTTGGTGAAGATTGGGGGAGTATTCTTCATTCACTGAACACATATCCATCCCTTTCAATACGTGTCAACACGCAGAAGACCACCAAAGGAGACCTTAAAACAAGACTGAGAAATTTCGGTCATGATACAAATACGGTGAAATGGGCAAAGGACGCCCTTGTGTTCAGGACAAAGTTCAACGTTTTCAGATCAAAGGAGTTCCAGGAGGGTTTGTTTGAGGTCCAGGATCCAGCATCCCAGCTGGTGTCGGAGTTCCTTGGTGTGACATCCGGGATGAAAGTTGTAGATGCTTGTGCCGGTCAGGGAGGGAAGACTCTCCATCTCTCCGATATAATGGAGAACAAGGGCAGGATCATTGCCATGGATGATGTTGAATGGAAACTTGGTGAATTGAGGAAAAGGGCAGCAAGGGCCGGGGCCCAGAATATCGAAACAAAGCATGTTGCCGGAACCAAGAGCTACAAAAGGATGAAAGATACAGTTGATCGATTGCTTCTGGATGTTCCCTGTTCAGGTCTTGGAGCCCTTCGCAGAAATCCCGATATCAAATGGTCGCTCACTCCAGAGATGCTAACCAAACTCCAGGGTCTTCAAAAGGAGATCCTGACCTCTTACAGTCCGCTCTTGAAAAGCGGGGGAAGAATGGTGTATGCTACGTGTTCGATCCTTCCTTCAGAGGGAGAGGAGCAGGTACGTTGGTTCCTGTAAGAGAATGGAAAAGCTTATCGATTGATCGGAGAGAAAAGGCTCAGGCCTGATATCGATGGTTTCGATGGATTCTACATGGCCTTATTGGAAAAGGTCTGATATCTAATCATTTCTCTTCTTTCCGGTGGATCTTATGAAGAAATAGATCCCCAGACAGATGCCAACCAGTAGCACTACTACGATCACAACCACGATCGGTATTACGATCGATGAACTGCCATCGCTCACTTGATCATCATTATTTCCTAGATCATTTTCAACCTCAGGATCTTCTATGACCGGGTCTTCAACTACTGGGTCTTCTTTGACCGGATCCTCGGGTTCCGGATCAGGCTCTGGGTCAGGTTCTGGTTCAGGGTCAGATAACTGATCCACTATATCAATGAAAATTGTGAGATCCTCAATAGGATATTCCTCACCCAACCTTTCACCCATCTTGGAATACGTTTGAACATCGATCTCTCGGGTGCCCCGATGGGTGCTTTCGCTTACTCGCAGGAAAAGAATCGCAGTTCTGGATTCGTTTTCAGGAATTATATGGGTGTCATCATTGAAGTATGGCTCAATACCCTCTTCAAGAAGATCCATGGAATTTACAACTTCTATCAATATTTCATCTTCTCCGTTGCCAGTATTCTCGATCCCTATCTCAACCTGGGCCACTTTTCCCCTTAATGCTTCTTTGAACAAATCATCGGAATTGAGGTCATGGCTGAAATATTGCTTCACGAATATCAACGATGATGTTGGGGCGCATTCACCACTTTGGACTCCTGGTGAATATGACCAGGTACCTCCTACAATTAGATCGTAACTTCCACCTGATGAAGTACCAATGGGGACCTGGACTGACATGGTGAAAGATTGCTGTTTTTGAGCCTTGGAAAAGGTCAATGCAGGTGGAACCGATACAGGCCAATCACCTGCGTCAGCTTGGAGTTGGACTACCAGATATTGAACATTCGGTGCATAGGGCATTTCAACGAACACAGTCCCTGTGAAAGTCACAATGCCATCCTGTCCGGGAGCTACATCTGCAGTCTGCTTTGCCTGTGCTAATGCAATAGTGATATCTGGTTCTCCAACAGCATCTGCTCCCTCTTCCATCGCAATGGAGATAGCAACAGCTGAAAGCAACAGAACAACTACCATGCCAATTATCTCTATCCTTCTTCCCATAAGGACACACACATACAATCAGTTAGGGACTATTTAAGATGTTCAAGATCTGAATGAAAGTAATAGCACTTCAGAAGATAATACCAAATTTTTATTTGAGCCAGGTAAAGTTTTAAATCTCTTCTGGTAGGTATAAGGTAGGGTAAGGAATCTCCGGAGGGGGAGAGATGATATTGTCCTTCAGATCGAGGATCGTATTCATGATCATCGCAACCGTGATGCTTGTCTTGATACCAATGTACGTTGAGACAGATGGATCATCTTCCACTTCCAGATCCTCAATTTCAGACCCTCAGTGGTCAACTTTCAAATCCAACATCAATAGAAGTGGAAGTTGTTCTTACGATATTGCGGAGAACCTCGGAGAAATTATCTGGAATACACAGCTCTCACCGGTTGTGAACTCCTCTCCGGCTATCGATGATCATGGGAGGATCTATGTTGGATCGCAGAACTCCAACCTCTATGCAGTTGATCCCAACGGTTCCATCCTTTGGACCTATGAGGTCGGAGATGAGATCAGGTCATCCCCTTCTTTAGATAGGAAAGGGAATATCTGTTTTGGAAGCCTGGACGGTTATATTTACAATATCGATAGCGATGGGGAACTGAACTGGAAAAGATATCTGAACAGCTCCATATACTCATCTCCACTGTTCGTAAATATCGATCTTATGTTTGTTGGAACAGAAAATGGATCCCTCTACTGCCTGGACCCTTATAATGGGAGTATCAAATGGGAATTTCAGACAGAAGGACCCATTCTTGCTTCACCATCATATCTATATTATCCTGCATTGAACCATTTGAGCAATATCATATTCCCATCCAGAGATGGTTTCCTTTACAGCCTCTCCAATGATGGCTCATTGAATTGGGAATACGACCTCGAGGGAGCTTCAGATTCCACACCTGCGATCTCCAATGACCTTGGGATCTACATCACTTCAGATGACAAGGGGCTGCACTGTGTAGATCGAGAAGGTGGTCGTTCATGGAGATACCCCATTTGGGATGATGGATGGTGTTCACCATCTATTATTGATGACGATCGGATCATCATAGGAAAATCAAATGGTGAGATCAATTGTCTGAGCAAGACCGGAGGAGTATCATGGATATACAATGCAGATTCCCCCATCGGATCATCACCTATCATCTCAGCAGATAACAAGATCGTATTCGTAACCCAGCTTGGTAATGTTCACTGCTTGTCCGAAGATGGAGAGCTGATATGGGTATCGAAAGCTGGATCAGGCACTTACTCGACACCTGCAATAGACAATTTGGGAAATATCTACACAGTGGATATCAATGGGGTCCTGTCCAAGATCGGTAAGAAGATCAGGTACACCCCTTCCTTCCCGAGGAATGTGTCAATTCATGTTGGAGATATGCAATGTCTGATCCAATGGGAAGAGCCTGAATTCGATGGTAACACACCGATCCTTGGTTACAATGTGATGCGGTGGGATAGTGAGGATAGTGTATCCATTGTCCTGATGATCATGGAGAGTGATGAATTTGCAGTGATCGATAACTCTGTTGTGGAGGGGATCCAGTATTACTACCATATAATCGCTTTCAACGAGATCGGTGATTCACTACCCAGTTCACAGGTGTCTGGAAGAGGTGAGATCGTTCCCAAGGTGCCCGGTATACCGGAGAATATCAGGTATTCCGTTAACGGTGTGATCATTACTCTACAGTGGTCCCCACCAAAGGATCGAGGCACGGAACCGATCACAGGATATCACCTATACCGGTATGATGCCAGAGGAGCTCTACAAAAGGATGTGATGATCGACTCAAGATCCGATTTTACAGATTCTGTCGCAGAGAAAGGACAGTTTTACTATTACACGGTCTCAGCGGTCAATGACGTAGGGGAAGGTGCTGAGTCGGACCAGGAGAGAGTATTCGTTATTGACGATGAGGACAAGATCACCAGTCCGCCCTACGTGTCTCAGGCTGATAATACTGATGATCCATCGGATTGGAGCGGCATATTCTGCTGTTTGTTCGCCCTGATCGGAATCATAGGTGTCCCCATAGTCCTGATAATAATAATCACCAAAGCGATCAACAATTCAGATGATCGGAAAAAGACCGAAAAGATCTGGATGGACAATACTCCCCGGCATCAAAGACCGACGATGAACAGACCCATGAACACCCATCCCAAGGTCGAACAACAAAGACCAAGTGAACCCATGACCCCGTGGAAAAATGAACAGACGAGCTCATCAACGGATATCAGCTCCATCATCGATGTAATTGAAGAACCTCTACTCGAGATCGAAGAACCTGAAAAAGAAGAAGAGATCTTGGATATTCAATTCGATGCTCCAGAACCCGATCACGAAGATATCAAAGATCCAGAACCGATCCCAATGGAGATCGAAGAAGAGCAGGAGATGCCAACCTTCGAGAGACCGCAGGCATTGTCAGAAGAAGAGAAGGACGAATTCATTGTGGAGAGAATAATGGAACTGCAGGAGATGCTCAGTGAAGGTGAGATCGACCAGGAAATGTATGACACATTGAAAAAGAGGATCCTGGACCAACTAGACGAATGATCATTCCAATTTGAGAAAAAACCCGTTTTTGATCGGATATTTCAATTGAAATATGAACAATTAACAGATCAACACAATGGTGAGTCCCTATCCGTAGGGGAAACTATTAAAAAACCGATGTACATAGAGAAATCAACGGTTTAACGAATAGACCCTTTATAAAAAGAATTTTATAAGAGGGTTCAATAACCGGAAATGGGGCATGGGACCTGCCAACTGAGGAAGGGATAATGACGAACAATAGTTTCAAGGTATCCTCGGAAGTACTCCAAAAGAATGCCATAAAGGTTACTATTAGAGATCTCAATGCAGAGTTCCAGATGAAAGGTGGAATGGTCACACCTTCCAAAAAAGGAGACACCTACCAACTTTCCCATCCAGATGACAAATACCTTGAGGAGTTCCGGATCAGGCTTTTGAAGGAACTTGGTCTCATCGAAGAGAAGGACATCCCCAAGGAGCTAAAAGGGCCCCAGACCCCCGCTCCCAGATACGGAGACCAGCACAAACTTCGAAGAGGTTGGAACGTTCGAAGTGATAGGGAAAAGGGTGAAGGCATTTACCACAAGGATGACCGAATGGCCCCTGAAGGTGATGGTTACGCCAAGATGGAGGAGAGGGGTGCCAACTATGGTGATCCAAGGTCTCGAAGACCTGGACCATCAAGAGGCCCACCCAGGGGACAGGATAGCTATAGGGATAGAAGACCACCTCGATCATCGGCTCCTGAACGTGCAGCAGGTGATGATGACGAAGGAACCAAATCCTTCCAGGAGAGATGGGGCAATATTGACAATTTCATGACACTGATCGAAGATTCCCTAAAAGAAGGAGCTGTTGATGATGGAATGATCATCAAACATGCTTACAACAAGGAAATGCCAGAGGATGATATCAAGAAATTGAAGAAACTCCTCTGGGACAATAGATGCAGGGGTCCAAGGGAAAATTGCCCACACGGGAAGAAGAAACTCCGCTTCGAGGATATGATGAAGGTATGCTCGGGGAAAGTGGAGGGCTGGCAGAACATTGACTCCCCATTTCTAAAATTCCTGGATACATGGAACAAGAACATGGAGAAGATGTATGGGCCCTTCAGAGATAAGCAGGTGAAGGTGCATGGGAAGATAAGTTCCTACAAACCTGTTTATCGAAAGGGGCATGAACATCTGAAGATCCTGGTATATGATACAACGGTCTCTCTGGTTGATGATGGTGGTGAACCTTCTGATACAAGGAAGCTATGGATCAAGATCACCCTTGATGAGTTCCAGAAGATCATTGGTGAAAGGACCATCCATCTGGATGACATCATTTCTCTATCAGGAAAGTGCATCTATGACAAATATTTCCACGATTTTTGGATAGTTGATATCATGGAGATCCAGGTCATCGAGGAAAATGGTGGAGAGGCGATCTCTGCACCACAGCCTTGATCACAGTATCTCCACGAAGCAGATATGTTCATCCAGGTAAACTTCATGCTCCAGTCTTAGCTCATGATCCCCATTTGATAAGATTATCCCATTCTCTGACAACAGAGCAACAGGAGGATCAAGTGATATGAAACTTCTACCTTCCCCCCGGATCTCGTATGAGATGACATAGCGATCCGGATCCGATGATGTATTCATTTTTGTTCCAACAATGACCCGATCCAGGCCTGCACTGCCCCAGTTGGTAATATCTATGGAGACCTTCAAACTCGTTCCTACTCCTCCATCCATCACGCTCTCAACCACCTCGAATAGATCCCGTAGCTCCTTTTCAATGGAACTTTCTGTCATTGTGATGGATAGATCTGAATAAGCTGCCCATACCACTGGAACTGCTATCGAAGTGACGATAGATACAACTAGCAACCTCATCGGTAGGTCTGCTATGCCAAAGGTCGTCGCACTCATTCCCCGCATGTTGAAACATCAACTTCTTGAAAGTATAAAAAATCTCAGGGGATGTTCAGATCAGGTTCGATCTCCATTTCAAGAGGTCCACCTATGATCTCCTTTAAAGCTTCTTGATCAATAGGGGATCCCTCCGGAATTGGAAGTTTCCTTGTGGCCTTGGAGATATAGGCACCATGAATCTCGTCTATTCCTGGAGTCGTGATCAGAGCCATGTCCAGGGCCTCGAAATGACCAAAGGCAGATTCGATAATGGTTCGAACCTCCTCTGTTGTAAGTTCGGATGGAACCCTGAGAGATACAAGTGCAGGAACCAATAGGTCTATCCTACCAGTATTCGAGGGTATATTAATCGGTCCGATCTCGAAGGGACCTCCATCCTCCCTGAGTGATGACCAAGAAAGGGGTTGCAGTGGGAAATCAGAACCATTACCGGCTCCTGAAAGAATGTAAGGTAGAGTGGATGAAAGGCCGAAGGGATCTTTTTCTGTGGATCCTTGGGAGCCCCCCCTAACAAGGATACATCCTGGACGAAGAGGGCCATCCAGCAATATTGATGCGATCTTCAAGGGATCCATACCTCCGCCTCCCTCAGTTTCTTCATGCAGGAGGAAAGAAAAGGACGGCAAACCCACCTTGGTAAGTAAAGAGCATATCTCAACTGCTCCAGCTATACCCGTAGCCCCGACGGTAGAAGCTGCAACAACAACAAGAGGCCTCCCAAGAATGAGGGGTGCGATGTCCTCCATTCCCATCTTGAAACATGCCCTGGCCAGGTTCATATTGCCACCTGAACCTTCACCATTGACAATGTTCCTACCAACTGTTATTGTCTTCATGTCCGGGAATCTCTTTTCGGTCCTGGCATCAGTATCCAGGATAAGTAGGTCTGAATCATCCCCAAGGTCCAGAGTGCTCAGGATGTCGACTGACCTGCCTCCTATCCCAATCATGAGAGGAAGAGTGGTGTTTACTGGCCCTTCATGGTTCACACCGGGTCATTCATGTTAACGATAAAAAAGGTTCTGAATGTATCAAAGATGAGAATTGATCTTCACCTGAAGGGATTCTGAACTTGTTACCCCTACCTCGGTCTCGACCACATTTTGTTCTTTGTCCAGTATGTACATTGTCGGGATCGAGGATGCAGGGAAGAATTGATTGAATTCGCTGTTGGACATTCCAAACACCCAATTAGCACCAGGATAATCTGATCTGAAATTCAGAACTTCGTTGGTGGTTTCCCTTAGATCCACATCCACAGATAGAATGACAACATCATTCTCTGAATAAACGGACCTTAGTTCCTGCAGTTCTACCATCTGATCAGCGCATGGACCACACCATGTCGCGAACATATCCAGAACGATCACCTTTCCCTCGTATTGATCAAGAGAGAAAACTCCACCATTTACATTCTCTATTGTTGTATAGGAATGCAATGGTAAATTGGACGAAGGATCGCCACCGTTCCCACCATTATTGCTTCCACCTGGTCCATCATCTCCACTGTCAGAATTCTGGACCTGATAAATGACTATGGTTGCGATGATCAGGGATATCACCACTCCCAGGACAATGACAGGTGCAAGTGGGAATTTATCCTTCCTGGGATCATCCTTAATGGATCGTTTTGGGTTTGTCCTTCGGTTGCTACCGTTCTTCTGTCTCGTTTTAACTTTTTCAGCGTAGGACTTTCCCATGTGTGTGTATCTTTCTCGCACATACATATTGCTTGAGGTTCACATGTTAGGATAAGTTGTCACAAAATGGCCTACAAGACACGTCTGAACCATCTCTCAAGGATGGATAGGGGAAGTCTGATCATTGTAGGTCTGCCATGTGCACAATGGAGAGGAACCTCGCATTTTAAAAGGTCCAGGAGTAGATCTTCCATCTCCTTTAGGGAAAGAGATCTGTGGGCCTTGATGGCCCCTCTGCATGCTGTAAGGGCTATGATCCGTTCCTTTATTGGAAGGTCTAGGGGTTGGAACTCCTGGTCGGGTGGAGAGCACCCCTCGTGTGATTCATGACCCGTCAGAATATCCCGTACTACCTCGTGTGCTTCTGTTCGCCCCATGAACTGGGGAAGACCTCTGATGACGACACAATCATTTCCAAATGGTTCCATAAGGAAACCGAGATCGGAAAGACCAGGGCCCATCTCGTCATATCTTGTGATCGCCGAGGGGTCCAGTTCAAGATGAATGGGTTCAAGAAGCTCCTGGATACCATGGTGACCCTGATTGAAATTTGATTTCAACATTTCAAGTCTGATCCGTTCATGTGCAGCATGCTGATCAACCAGCAGAAGATCACCACCTAATTCACAGAGTATGTATGAACGGTCCAGCTGGCCAATGATCCTGACCTTCATGGAGGATGGGTCCAGCGGCAGTGCCGGTGGTAGTCTTCGGATCCCTTCCACAACAGGAACCTCGGCCCAGGGGTCCAAACCTGTTTCATGAGGGCGGACCTCCCCTTCCATCAAAGGGACCTGAATTGGGGCCTTATCTATCTGGAATTTAGAAGGGTCCGGTTGTTCATCAAGGAAGGGTGATCTTAATGGTTCCTTCTTTCCCTTGCCCTTTGCTTTCTTCGCTGAACTGAAAAGGGTTTCCTGGACAGCGGATTCCAGAAGGTTGAGGATAACCGCTTCATTGCTGAATTTGATGATATCCTTTGTTGGATGGACATTCACATCCACCTGGTCCATTTTTACCTGCAGATCGATCACTGCCAAAGGAAAACGCCCCTTCATCAGTCTTGAGCCATACCCCCTCCGTATTGCTTCAACAAGAGGTCGATTCTTGACAACACGACCATGGACGGACAAGGTGATCCCACCGGTATTGGACCTTGTATCCCATGGAAGAGAAAGCAGCCCGGTGATCCTTACTGGACCACTCTGTTTCTCGACTATATCTATCATGGACCTTGCGGTCTTTATTCCAAGGATCGCTGCGACCCTATCTCTGAGATCATCAGATGGTGGACTGCTGATCCTTTCATGATCTTCCACCTCCAACCTGATCCCAACATCTGGATGGACCATCATCAACCTCGAAAGGATATCAATGCATCTTGCCCGTTCAGCATTGGTGCTTCTAAGAAATTTTTTTCTTGCCGGAACATTTTCGAAAAGGTCAGTTATGGTGATCTGGGTCCCCACTGGACAGCCCACGGATTCAAGTGTCAGCATTTCACCGGCAGACACAACAGCCCTTGTGCCATCGTTCTCCGACGTGTCCCTCTGTCTTGAGATCACTTCTACCTGGGAAACAGCAGAGATAGAAGCAAGAGCTTCTCCCCGGAAACCCAGGGTATCCAGGGAATCGAGATCCTCGATGGAGGATATCTTGGAGGTAGAATGTCTGGTGAAGGCAACCTCAATGTCAGATCTCGACATTCCTATTCCATCATCAATCACCAAAATGCGTCTCAGACCCCCTCCGTCGATCTGAACCTTTAGATTTGTTGAAGAAGCATCCAGGGAGTTCTCAACCAGTTCTTTCACAACTGATGAGGGGGATTCCACGACCTCCCCTGCCGCGATCTTGTTGACCGTGGTTTGGTCCAGTACCCTGATCCTCCTTGCCATATATGGGTGAAGGAAGGCGGAAAT
>JAUVBH010000070.1 GCA_030591285.1 Thermoplasmatota archaeon | reverse complement strand
CACCATTTTGGAAAAGGAAAGAGATCATCATTTCCGCTGCAATAGGAGTTGTTATTCTTCTTGTTGTACCCTCAATAATTCTCGTCCTTGTTCTCCAGGAAGATGATACTAGCGGAGGAGAAGAACCGGATGAGATAGACCTCACCCGGTTCGTCTGGGAATCGATGAACGGACCTCCCGGGGGAGGTTTTACTACCTTTGGTCAGAATCCATACATTACTGATGAGGTATATGCAGGGGCCCCGCAGGGTCTCTTTCTGTCCACGGACAATGGAATGAACTTCAAAACGGTCGGAGATCCCTCCATCAGGAACGTCAGTTACATCCATTTCACTGAAGAGATAGCTGTTATCGTCGCCGACCATCTTTATTCCTATGAATATGCAACAGGAACCTCACACCTGATCCATGAAAAACCGTTTCGGGTTTTCACAACAGACAAAGATGTCTATCTGATGGATCTCATTAAAAAGGAGAACAAGTTTGGATCAACTATCCATAAGATCGAAATATCCTCTCCAACGGAACCCCTCCTCCTTGATGGGTCCACACAGTTACTGAACTTGGACATCCCCATGGACCTCGATTTCTCTCTTATCAATACAGAGGTATTCGTTCCGGATCTGTTCTTGATCGGAGATAAGATCCTGATATCCATAGCGGTCCTGGGTCCGGGTAGTAATTTCGTATATGACGCGCATGAAACCTTCCTGATCGATACTGAAAAAGATGAGTTAGAGATCATCACTCCCACTCATATTGACGGCTTCACCACGGCAACGATCGAACAGGACCCCGAAGATGAGAAACATTTGCTCCTTGGAGCAAGGAGTAAAAAAGCAAATGACGATTTTGGGATAAGGACCTTCGATAAACTGGTCTTTGAATCCTTCGATGGGGGGAAGAACTGGGTCCAGTTCTCCTCAGATATGAACAATTCATTCTCTGTCGTGAAGGACATCAATATCGAAGCAGATGGGATCTATTTCGGAAGGGTCGGAGATTACATTCTCAAGGTTGACCCTGACGATCATGATAACATCCAGCAAATTGGTATGCCAGCGGTAACCGAGGAAAAAAGGATATTCTTTGTCGAATGGATCGAGTTCGATCTGGAAGACCCCAATATCGTTTATGCGAATCTGGACCTTGAATTTGGAGCAACCGGTTTCATCAGATCTTTGGACAATATGGCTACCTGGGAATTTGCTGGAGCAGGGGTCCCTACTTCCAGTCCTTCAAATATTGCAATTCATCCTACCGATGGGAGCGTTATTGCCACTGCTGGAAATATTGCTCATTTCTCGCATATTACCAGGGATGGTGGTGAAACCTGGGAGATGCTCACCGCAATAACTACAATGGGAGACGAACTGGTCTTCGACCCCCACGATCCCAACCACATGATATTGGCCACGGAAGGGGCTGACCTGTACGAATCCTTGGATATGGGGAAGACATGGGGAAGGTTAGCTTCGGAATTTGCCGGAGTCAGGGTCTTCGATCTGGAAGCTACCGACCAGGGAACGAGCTCCATATATGCTTCATTACATGGAACTGGTGTCTCGAGAATTCAGAACATTGACCAGCTAGACACCTCTATTCAAACCAATGAGATCAGGACCGATTGGAAACATCTTCTGAATTGTCCAGACTATGTATATGATGTCGAACTTGACCCAGAGGACAGCGAGATCATATATGCAACATATTCACCCAAGATATTCGAGAATTTTTCATCAATTTGGAAATATGATAGTTCCCAGGAAGAATTGCTCGGTTGGTCGGAAATTCTGAAGGTCCTCGATTCCTCAGGGGCCACTTCTATTGCTGTGGATCCGGAAGACACCAACCGGATATATGCAGGGATCACAGGGGAACCAGGCAGGATATACCTAACCGATGATAGAGGAGATAACTGGGATCCATTGGCTGATCAACTGACGTTCTCCACGATCCATGAGATGGCGGTCGATCCAAATGACGGTTCAGTTGTATATGCAGCTCCGTGGGGCGGAGGATTGTTTAAAAGTTCTGATTCTGCCACTACATGGGAGTTGTTAGAAACACCAACAAACTCCATTTCTGCAATTGTAATGGACCCTGGAGATCCAGATCATTTCTTTATCGGCGACCGTACAAGCCCTTCGGTGTACGAAACACACGATAGTGGTCATTCATGGAATCGGATCATTGAGTTCGATGTCGATCTTTACTACAGAGTAAGCGCCATGGTATTTCATCAGGGAGCACTCTACATATCTTTATTCAATATACAGGACAGACAGATATCAGTATACAACGACGAACCAATGTCGGGAACCACTTTCAGAATGGAAGAGGGTGGTCCAGCACAATTAACAGGTGACATGAAGAGAGCTGTCATAGGTTTCGCTTCGAACGAAAACGATCTTTATGCTGTCAGCCACATAAATGGTGTCTATAAATTGAATGATGACAGCTGGACAAATATCTCAGGTGATCTTCTGGACATGGGTTTCAACAGTATCTCCACTCATGATGGTGCTATCTACCTGGCAGGTGGATGCGATATTGGTCTATATGGACAGCCTCGCATTGATGACCCCAACCTGGTTAACAACATCTACAAAAGTACTGATGAAGAGGGGATGTGGACCCCACTCCTCGATGATGATCCGTTCAAAGGCCCCATCAAGAAAGTTATTCCAATGGATGATGGGAAACTGGTAGTAGGAACGAATACCGGCGTATACCTCTCAACTGATTCTGGAGAGACATGGAACTCTCAAAACAGTGGACTGGATTTCCTTAGCATAGGTGCAATTACAATATCTTCAGACCATATCTATGCCGGGACATCGGGTGGGGGAGTATTCCATGGGTCTATGGAAAACGACGATACGATCTCATGGGATGATCCGACAGGTCCAACTCCACACATCTCTAATATCCAGATAAAGATCGATCCTACCAATCCTAACATCATTTATGCCACATCATTTCCTGGAGGAGTATTCAAATCCACTGATAGGGGAATAACATGGAACGAATGCAATTTTGCATTACCAAGTTTCGAAGTTGCCGACCCTCTGACAGAGGGATATTATTCGTTAGAGATAAACCCGGAAGATCCGGAGAACCTTTTCCTGGGAATTTATGGTAGAGGGATATACATTTCAAGGGACAGAGCCAGCACATGGTTCCCGATGTATGGTGTATACGAGACAGACCCCATCTTCAGGGACCTTGGGGTAAGACGAATAAAGTTCGACCCGAGTTCCAGAGATGAAATATACATGGTTTCCGACCAGGGTGTGTTCAGGTCGTTAGATACAGGACGAACCTGGGCCCCTATCAACAATGGACTGACCTCTCTGGATATAATGTCAATTGATATCACAGAAAATGGGACGGTATTCGTTGGAACGAATGGTTATGGTGTCTACCGGTTCAATGAGGATTCCATGAACTGGACCCATCTGGATAAATCGATCGGTACCGGACAATGGGCAGCCTGGGAAAGGAGACTCTATCAGTACAGCGCACTGCTGTTCGATCCTTACGTGGAAGGAAGAGTATACCTCGGGCAGTTTCCCGGTGGTTTCTTCATCAGTGAGGATAACGGGGAGACATGGGAATGTTCAAGTTCAGGCCTTGGCAATGATGGGATATTCTCTCTTACAATGCATCCGGACAACCACGATGTCCTCTTCGCTGGAACCTACAATGGTGTATGGAGGTCAGATGATAGGGGGATGACCTGGTCAAATACATCCAAGGGAATGCCAGGTGAGCAATGGCCTTTTTGTGTCGTCATTGATGACGAGGATCCGAACATCATGTACACTGCAACAAAGAATGGCATGAACAAGGGATTCATGCACCGCAACACCTTCGGTGGAATAGTGATGAGATCCACCAACGGTGGGGAATCCTGGGCCTCGATCATGAACGGTTTGACAAACATGTCCGAGTACTACCAGTTGATAATCCATCCAGAGGATCATGACATACTTTTCCTGAGTTCATCCTATGGAGTGTTCATAAGTCTGGATGGGGGGGATTCCTGGAAACCTTTCAACAATGGGATGCCAACATCCGAATTCTATATCCGTGATAATGTTGCCAACAATCTCAAGATGACCCCTGATATGAATTACCTGATCATGGCAATAGCCGGTCAGGGAGTTTGGAGAGTAGATATCTTTTCAATGGTCGAGGGATATTGAACAATAAATCTATACGGCAGGCGGATCGATCTGAGGCTGCTCATCGACAGGATCCTCTGGCATTTCAGGTTGGACCTGTTCGGGAGGAAGTGTTTCATCCTGTTCCCCAGCAACCTCTCCTTCTTCAGGTATGGGTTCAGCCGGTTCGGGTTGAGATATGCCCTGTTCATCCGCTTGCGTGCTCTGTTCTTGTAGCGGCTGCTTCATGAGAGGCTGGATCTGTGCCTGGTCAACAGGTGCTGTCATAGGCATCTGAGAGGGTTCTGGTTGCTGTCCATAAAGATCCTGATACAGCCCCTGCTCCAATGTCTGTTGAACTTCATCTTCCGGGATCGGTTCTTCTACTTTCTCCGATTCTGGCTCCTTCTTCTTGATGATAACGAAATAGATCACAACTCCTATTATCAGTATCAGAACAAGGGCCCCGATGATACCAAGGACAGGTCCGATCAGACTCCCTTTCTCGCTCGTATCATCATCGTCATCTGGTTCAACATCGTCATCATCGTCTACGTTAGCTGGAGAGTTCACGGTCACAGCAGCTTCACCAGAAACCCCAGAGTCATTACAGTATACGATCCAGGTTCCTGGATACTCTGCGGTAAAGATCCCTAATGTATGTACGGATCCTCCTCCCGATGCGATCCAGTGAGGGTCAAGGAACACTATGTTGCCACCGGAGTCATAACCCATTGCGCTAAAGTGGACGGTTTCGGAGATATTCAGTGTAACTTCCGGCGGATCGATCTCGATATAGTTCAACACTCCAGATCGGACCTCGATTATCTCGAAGCTCTGGATGCTGTCAATGGTTGCAAAGACCTTCCACATCCCTATCCGATCTCCCTCAAATAAACCGTTCTCATCAATGGTGCCTCCACCCTCTATGGTCCATTCGGGTTCGATCTCGATCTCATTTCCATCATCATCGAATCCAACAGCTTCAAGTTGAACATTCTCATCAGCGGTTATGGTATAGATGTCGGTTTTCACTTCGATGGTGGCAAGTTCTCCATGGGTAACGGTAACATTTGCATTTCCAGAGATGCCTGTCATGTTCGCATATATCGCCCAGGTCCCTACAATATTCGCAGTGAAATTACCGGTTTGATCAACATTCCCCCCACCAGATGCCTCCCAAATAGGATCTATCTCAACAGTGTTCCCAACCCTGTCATATCCCGATGCGGAGAACTTGAGAACATCATCAGTTGTAATTGTATTCAAATCTGAAAACACCTCTATCGTGAACAATGGTGCATGAAGGACCTCTATCGTTTCAATATTCGTTGAAAGAAGAAGATTTCCGTAGGTCACAAAGAATCTGTAGGTGTGCTCTCCTGCAGTAAATCCTGATAGATGAAAGTACTCTCTTCCATCGGTATAGATCTCATCATCGCCAACAGGGATCATGGTTTGGTTCTCACCATCGATCTCCAATTTTACATTATCCGGACCATCGTTGTCCGGATCAATAAAGGAGACCGTGAAATTGAAGATATCATCGATATCGCCTGTGGTATATGCCACTCCCGGACCTGTGATCTCTCCTGGCCTGTCAAATGTGAAGTTCAGTGAACTGATGACCGGTGTGATCTTTATATCAGAAGTTGAGAGGTTAAGTTCCATTTGAATGATCTGCTGCCCATCGTGACCATCCCAGATAGCATCACCATTCGAATATGATGTGACGGTCGTCCCATCCGGGCCTATATAATCCTTGCCGGAAAGCTCCTCAACTGTAGCTCCCGTTTTGATCCGGAGGTCAATACTGGCCCCAGACGGAATATCCGCTTCCATACTGATCTTTCCCCAGGCCACTTCCTCCTCACCACAGTCGAATGGGGAAGTTTCCATGGTTCCAAATTGAGGTTTGAAAACATAGATCATCGTCAACGAATCCATCTTAGCGGATTCCATCTTGTCGCAGTTGAAAGTGAGTTCATAGTGGAACCTACTGTTGAATTCATCAAGGTTACCAAGAAGCACCCTGCCGCTGCCGCTTGCCATTGTGGTATATGCATCTGGGATTCCTGAAGAATCGACCCAGTTGACCAGGTCTTTAGAAAACCTGATCTTTATATCTGAATCGGAAGGGAAATCCGCAGTGTATCTGATCTCCTTCAACCCACTTGCGCTGATCCCGTTCAGAAGGTCCTTTGAGATGAACTTCCCTTCGCTTCCTCCCCCTTCATGGGTGAGGTTCAAGAGAAAGATCCCCTGGGTTCCGGGACCCCATGATTGGGAATTTCCTATCAGGTACACACCAAAAGGACTTGGAACAGCATCCACACCCGTATCATATTGGGTACCACCATAATAGGTGTACCATTTCTCGTTCCCAGAAAGGTCTGCCCTTACAACATAGATATCATCTCCACCGATTGAAAATCCAGTGGATGAACCAACCATTGTGACCCCTGTTTGGTTAACGGTCATTGAAAAGGGTCTGCTGTTCCCACCGCCAGTATAGGTCTTTGTCCAGACCTCTTTCCCTCCATTGTTGACCCTGACCAGAATGAATTCCAGTCCGGTTCCAGGCATTGACATTCTCAGACCAAAGGCAAGAACGTCGCCTCCATTGATCTGTTCAAGGCGGTAACCCATATTCCACATCCTCTGTGAACCATAGGTGCTGTTCCATACCTCATTTCCAGAAGTTGTCACCTTCCATAATGTGATCATCTCGATCCCGTTGAAAGGTTCGGAATCTCCGATCACCATGAGATTCCCATCTTGTGTCTCTATGATGTCCCTGCCTGTTTGATCCCCTGTATCTCCAAAAGTCTCGTTCCAGATCTCTTCTCCGGATGGTTCGATCATCATTATCATCATGTCGTATGTGGAGTGAAGGATATCATAAAATGATCCGCAGATAGCATAGTTTCCATCAGTTGTCTCAATAATAGCTTTACCACTTTCTACCCCATCAAGATCATAGGTGTAATCCCAGATCTTATTTCCAGAACTATCGGTCTTAAGAAGCCATACATCCGTATATTTGGTGCCGGATGGTGTTGCCTCACCAACAATGACCAGATCATTTCCTGATGTTTCCAGAACATCATATCCGACATCTCTCCCCAATCCACCAAAATTCTTGCTCCAGACTTGATTCCCGTTACGGTCAAGCTTCATGAGCAATAGATCATCTCCGGTGTTCACATTAAAGACCGAACCGGTGATCACATAACCTCCATCCGAGGTATTGATGCATCTCTGGGAAGTTTCCGATCCGGGTCCTCCATATGTTTTCCTGAAAAAATGCTGGACCTTTGAATCTCCTGATAGTTGTATCAGATTCTCTGAATATTCAGCATTGTTCAGATCATCGAATTCCTCTGTGAAACTTTCCTCTTCCTGGGCCAGTTCCAGATCATTTTCACTATTGATCATAAGGTCATTAAGATCAGAGGT
>JAUVBH010000030.1 GCA_030591285.1 Thermoplasmatota archaeon | reverse complement strand
AGGTGTTGTCAAAGAGGAGAAGATCCAGAGGAAAGCTCACTACTATGAGCGAGATTGATATATCTGACCTCAAAGAAGTAGGAACCCTCTAATAATCCAGGGTCATTTCAAGGTTGATGTATCTCATCCTCGACTCCTCAGCTTTCCTTTCAGGGAAGTATAATTCGATCCCTCCCGGATTCACAGGGGTCTACATCACATACCTTGTCAAACAGGAAGTCGATAAAGGGGCCCCGTCGAGGATACTTGAAAATCTCCTTATGGCAGGACTGGAGATCAAGGATCCGGTCACAATGGATACTGCTATAGAAAGAGCAGACAGAACCGGGGATACTGATAAACTTTCAAGAACCGATCTATCGATAATCGCTCTGGCCCTGGAACTGAAAGATGTGAAGGTTGTAACAGATGATTTCAGGATCCAGAATGTTCTTAAAAGTTGTGATATTGATTTCGAACCAGCCGGAGAACTGGGTGAAAAGACTATCAAGGGAGTTTGGTCCTGGACAAATAGATGTAAAGGCTGCGGCAGGTATTTTGACCAGCAGCAGAAAAATGATGAATGTCCGATCTGTGGATCCCAGGTAAGAAAATACAAACGAAAATGATTCAGGTCAGAGGTTCTATCACCATGTTGGGATAACCATTCTCGGGATCCGGCATCAATGCATAGATCCCTGTTTCCGGTTTTATCCCGTAAAAGCAAGGGATGGAATGGATCTTCACCATCCGAAGATATACATCAGACATGTTCCTTATTCCCTGACCAATCTTAAGTCCCGGTTTGGCTATGCCGATACCAAGTGTTTTGGTTACTTTGGTTTTGGATACTCCGGTCAGAAGATGTCTGAGTGTGAGGGATTCCCCGATCAGATACTCCATGGTGTCCAATCCAACAAAATCCAGATACGGTCTCCCCTCGGTCCCCCTCAGTTTCTGAATGATCTCCAGACCCTTCTGCTGAAGGCCTTCTTTCCTGGTGGAACCCATTGGGACAATGTAACTTTTACTAGATGAAGTTGAGAAATAGTCAAGGAAGAACAGTTTTTCATTCAGGGTCTCCCCATCGATATATGACATAAGATCATGTCTGATCGATTCAGGATGCTCTCCAGCAGAGGGAACCATGAGTATCCCGTTCCCATGGTTCAGGAAATTCAATAGGACAGGTCTCAGCATCAGGAAGTACTCCGAGGAAGTGATATTGTCATCAACATCCAGTATATTGTAGCTGCCTCTTTTATAGCCCCCGCCAAGGATATCATCCAATCCATCCAATCCAGATGAGAAAAAATCATCAGTATCATCTGTTACGATCCAGTCTTTCTTCACTGCACTTTCCAGCTTCCATGGTTTGAATGATTTGAAGACACCTTTGTGGAGAGTGAAGATATAGTTGGTGTGGTTGACCTCGACACCTCTCAACTTCTCAATGGACAGGGATCTGAACCTTCTACCTTCCCTATCACCGAAATGGAGTTGTATAACACCACCGGCCAGATGATCAAGGTAGGATATTCCTTCCTTTTCTTGGACCATTATGGCAGATACGTTGGTGGATTGCACCAAGGAGACGATCTCCTTCATCTTGCGCTCTGGATTTTCATATTGTTCTGTTATCGCGTCAATGGGGTCCCACATCATGAAACGGACCTGGCCCTCCATCTCGTTCTTGAGAAGATCGAACTCCCTCTTGAACCAGTTGGGATCGGCCATTTTAGTGTTCCCGTGATATGCAAGGAGATTATGTTCTGGAGACTCTTCCGATAACCAGGAAAGCTCCGAGTTCAGCTGGTCCTTATCCAGACGGGGAAAGATCGTGATCCCCTTCTTTATCTTGCAGAGAGCCTTCATACATTCCAGTGAAAAGAGGGTCTTTCCTGACCCTGGTGGACCCTTAACTAGTAATATCTCTCCAACATTCTCCCTGAAAAACCTGATGATCTCTGGAGGGATATGCTCCGAAGGGTCTGTAACCATATATTATTTCAATGTGACTGAATATAATAAAAGTGTCGATGATATTAGCGGGGACGTCGAAAAATATGACCGAAGATGCTGAAAAGGAAAAAATGGGGGTTGAGATCCGTATCGCACCAGGTGCTGATGATGGTACAAAAGCTAAGGTCCAGCAGCTTGCCAGCATTTTTGAGGGGCCCCTATTTGCCAAACTGGTCAGGGATGCTGTTGAGGAGATGATACTGGAGGGAAAGTTGACCTATGATCTCCAGACCGATGAATTCGATATCCCTGAGGACATTGTCAAGAGATGGGCCTCTGATAAGGAAAAGAACGTTTGGTCAAAGAAAAAGAAAACTTGATCTCTTTTTTAAAATATCTCTCCCAGATTGGGAACAACTATCCAGAGAGCAACAATTGTGCCCAGAACTGCTTCTCCAACCATGAGTCCGGTTGCCATCATGTATGTTCCCATGACCTTGAAGGTCCTCATGTCCTCTCCCCAATTGTTCTTCTTCATTGCAGGCTCAAGATATTTCTTCTCCCACACATCCCTTGCAACACCGCCAGCAAGCATTGGGATCTGTATCCCCAGGGGCAAATACATTCCGAGACCGAAGGCGGTTCCCATTCCGATAAGGAGCTCAAGGAAGACACCAATGAAAAGACCGGCAAAGAAGATCTTCCACTGGATCGCATTGGCGATGATCCCCTTCACGAAAATGGTAAATGCATGGGCTTGAGGAGCTGCAAGGTTGAGATCACCATTCCCAAGACCAATGGAGAATATCACTGCAAATATACCCGAAATGATAGCACCTGGTATGATACCAAGGGTTACAGCCTTCACAAGATCATGGGGTTTATTCCCTGTGTACAGGCCTATCTTGAAGTTCATCACCACATCACCGGACATGGAGATAGCTGCTCCAAAAACAGTGGTTCCTGATAGTGATAATATTATTATGGCCGACTGGGACATATCAATATTGAAAAGCGGCAGAACGAATTTGAACACAAGCATAAGGATGAGAAGGACCAGGAAAGATGTTGCCGAGACCGGTTCAGTTCCCGTCTCCCCCATGACCTTCACTGCAATAGCTCCCAGGAGGAAGGTCAGTACAACCAGAAGAAGGGAGAATACAATAGATGCAATGGGATGGAATCCTCCATAGATGAAGATCACCGAAACAGAAAGGAAAGTTACCAGGGCAACCACAGGAATATGTGTGGATGGCCATTCATACCATCCTTTTCCCGGAATATATACAGCTTTACTATGGCCACCCTTTCCTTTTCTCATGGCGAAAAGATCAGTAAAAACGGTCTTGAACACCGGCAGCATCTTGATGAGCGCTGTGAGGCCTCCTCCAAGAATGCATCCAATTGCCATTACCCTTGCCATCTCGTATGCTGCGAATGCAGGGGAGGATGGAATACCGAGGTATTCTGAACCGGGTCCAAAGGCAACACCATAGAACATGTCCATCATTGAAACATCGAACAGCTCACCACTGTTGGCCCAGAAATACGGTGCATGGGTCCAGACCGCTATAGGTACCACAACGAACCATGTGAAAGCGGTTCCCAGAAAGATCAGGAAAGCTGTTTTTGCCTTCATGAACCAACCAAGCCCGAATTGTATGGGGATCAGGGTCAATTCTAACAAGAATGCTTTTTGTGGGGCAGAAGTGAACATGATATTCCCGGCATGGTATATTCTATCCAAACCGAATGCCATGGCGACCCTGTCCATAATGGAGATATCAGAATTGAAGAGCTGGAATTTCCCAGCCCAGGTGAAAAGGGGGAAATCCCGAACGAAGGTGAAGGCTGCAGTCCCACCGATCCACATAGCTGCTTGTCGAACAGATGTCTTGGCCTGGGCAGTTGCCTCGGCTGATGAAGACCTGGAAAGATCCAGAAGCTTCACCATAGCTTCGAATCCAGGAGTGGGAAGTGGATCCTCAACCAGCCATATTCTACGGAAAATTATAAAGTACATGACCCCGAGAACTCCGGCTATCATCACCGAAACGATCGCGATGGGCATCAATGAGCTCAGAGATCCAAAATCGATCAGTGCAACTCCATCAACCCTCTCGGCTGGATCCAGTGCAAGAATATAGATCGCAGGAAAGGTGAAAACAAAACCCACGCATATCATAGCCGCACCGTTACTGGCTGTCGCAGCAATGTTCAGTGCTGGGGGATTCCATTTTGCAGCCATTCCAAGAAGATAGACCATATACCATGAACCAGCGACAACCATTCCTACCTTCAATCCGACATACTGGTTCACCATAGCAAAAAGAGCTCCTATTGCTATGGCAATGATAACCTTCTTCCAGCTCCAGGCAGGGATGTTGAAGCTTTCCTTGCGGTTCTTCTCATCCATATATTGCTCAAGGGCCCCAGTGTTGAAATTGATGAACATCTCAGGGTCGAACCATTGAAGTGTTCCTTTCTCCAGTTTCTCGATACCCCTGGGTGTCATTGGCTGCCTGTAAGTTGACCTTCTTACTCTCGGCATCACACCACCCAAAAACCTTGGCCCAGCCCCCTGTAAACAGGACCAGACTTCGAATGGTGGATTGGATATTTAATGGTTGGTCAATCCCTCAAAGTAGGCTTATGGATGCATCTCTATCTGAAACGATTCTCATCAGCCAAAGCGAAAGCCATCCTTCCACCCAATGCTCCTATCAATCCTATAGGTATGAAGAAAACACTTCCAATAATGATCAGAATACCTCCGGCTTTGAATTTGTTCAGGCCCACAAGGATCACACCAACGATGGGGAGGCCCACACCTATCAAAAACAGGAAAGCTCCTGCTCCAAATCCAATTGAAGGGTCCAATTCAGCGAACATCGCAACTACATATATTGATCCGAAAAGACCGATGAATGCTTCTACAATTCCAAGGACCATACTGAGTATCTTCTTCCCACTGTTACCAGAGGACATTCCACCACCAGTATTGAATGATACTCCATCCTGCTTGCTTCCATAAGGATCCTGATATCCACTCGCCATGGAAACAGCTGTACCGCAATTCAAACAGTTTCTCCTACCCTCAGGAACCATTGCTCCACAATTTGAACAAATCATCTATATCTCTCTCCGGTTCGTCTCCCGTTCCATGAAATACCATCCAATTATTTATGCTCAACGCAGAGTAAATTTGCCCACCCCCGGATAACGTTTTAAGTACCCTTTCCATACCCCCCCAAAGGGATTCAATTCCCCCGAGCATAAAGGATGTGAAAGGACATGTTCACCGTGGAAGTAAAGGTGGGTCTGAAGAAGGGCGTGAGTGATCCTGAAGGGTCCAACTCTCACAAATCTCTTGAACTTCTTGGATTTGGAGAGGTCAAGGCTGTCAAAAGCTTGAAGGTCTACAGGATGCAGATCGACGCTCCATCCAAGGAACAAGCTATGGACAGAGTGGAAGAGATGTGCAGGAAGATATTGACCAATCCTGTCATTCACACCCATGAGATAGAGTTCCTGTGAGGAATACATATGGATATCTCAAACCTCTTCAAGGATCTGGACCTGTCAGCACCAGTAAGACAGATCAAGATACTGAACGCTTCAGATGAGGAGCTAATGGCTGTTTCTGACCAGCTTGCCATAGGGCTCTCCATCGAGGAAATGGTCAGAGTGAGGGATTACTTCGAGTCCGAGAAAAGAGAACCCAACGATATCGAACTTGAAGCCCTGGGACAGGCATGGTCAGAGCATTGCTGCTACAAATCTTCGAAATATTTCATGAAGAAAGCCTTCCTTGGTATCGATACTGATTATATCATGATCAAGAACGAGGACGCAGGTGTTGTCGAGTTCGATGAGGACCACGCATATGTTGTTGGTCTGGAATCACACAATCACCCATCAGCCATCGGTCCATATGGAGGATCTGCAACTGGTGTGGGTGGGATCATTAGAGATGTTCTTTGCATGGGGGCCCAGCCGATCGCAGTGATAGATCCACTTTTCTTTGGACCGTTGGACACACCGATAAATGCTGTTCCAGATGGGATCAACCACCCCAAATTCATCTTTGATGGTGTTATAGCGGGGATCCGTGATTACGGGAACAGGATCGGTATCCCGACGGTTGCAGGAATGGTAAATTTCCATCCAGGGTACACCGGGAATCCACTTGTGAATGTTGGATGTGTAGGGATCGGGAAAAAGGAGGACATGATCCATTCCAGGGTGGGAGGAAAAGGGGAGATCTACATCCTTGCTGGAGGTAGAACAGGAAGGGATGGTATTCATGGCGTGACCTTCGCTTCCGCTGACCTGTCAGCTGATTCTGAAGAGAAGGATAGAGGATCGGTCCAGCTTGGTGATCCGATAACAAAGGAACCTCTCATCCATTCATGTCTTGAGATGAACCAGAAGAAGCTCCTTGGTGGGATGAAAGATCTCGGTGGAGGTGGACTATCCTGTGTCTCTGGTGAGATGGCACTGGATGGTGGTTTCGGAGCCATAATAGATCTTGAGAAGTTACCCTTGAAAGAAGAAGGATTGGCTCCGTGGGAGATATGGGTCAGTGAATCACAGGAGAGAATGATGGTCTCTGTGAAACCCGAGAACGTAAAAGATGTACTGCACATCTTCAATAAATGGGATGTTGAAGCAATTGTTGTTGGAAGGGTTGTTGATGGAAAGAGGGTGACAGTAAATTGGAATGGAGAAATGATCCTCGACCTTGACCTGGATTTCTTCACTGCTGGTCCAGAATACTGCCGGATCTATGAATCCAGAAAGATCAACAGGGAGATCGAGGAAGAACCATTTCCAAAACCGGATCGGTCCGGTTTCGAAAGTTCCTTGCTCCGTCTTCTGGCTTCACCAAATATATGCTCCAAGGAACATGTTTTCAGAATGTATGACCATGAGGTCAGGGCAAGGACGATCATCAAACCTGCAGTGGGCCAACCATTTACACCAGGTCCATCGGACGCGGCTGTTATCAAACCTCTGGAACACTCCAATAAAGGCGTGGCCATAACTGCCGATGTGAATCCATATTTCTGCGAACTTGACCCATTCAGAGGAGCATTGTCGGCTTTGGAAGAATCCCTCCGGAACCTTGTAGCTACAGGAGCCAAACCCCATTCGATCACAGATTGTTTGAACTTTGGTAATCCCGAGAAGCCTGATAGGCTGGGTGATTTTGAACAGGCATGTGAGGCTATTGGGGAGTTTGCAAGATCATTCCAGGTCCCAGTGGTTTCCGGGAATGTTTCTCTTTACAACGAATCAGATGTGGGGAAGGTTCCTCCAACACCAACGATCATGATGGTGGGCCTCATCGATGATGTAAATGATGCTACAACATCCGATCTCAAGAAAGAGGGCAATATGATCTACATGCTGGGAAAGACCTTCAACGAGATGGGTGGCACTGCTTATTACAGAGAAGCAGGGACAGAATGCAGCTGTGTTCCAGATGTGGACCTTAAGATATCAAGCAAGACCATGGATGCAGTCCTGGACCTGAACAAACAGCAGCTCCTCCGATCGGTACATGATCTCTCTGAAGGAGGATTGGGAGTAGCTCTTTCGGAGATGTGTATCGGAGGCCATATTGGGGCCGAGGTCAACATCAATGAAATTGGGATGGATGCAGGATCGGCCCTTCGAGATGATATCAAGCTGTTCTCCGAGAGCAATTCTAGGTATATTATCGAGGTCCAGCTCCAGGACGCATTGAAGGTCGAAGATGAACTCTCCAGATTCGGGGTTCCATACTACAAAATTGGCACTGTGGGTGGGGGGAATTTTAAGGTTACTAACGGAGAGAACATACTCCTGGACATCCCCATTGACATTCTGGACCATACATGGCGAAATGGTCTGGGAGATCTCATGGAGGGATCAGAATGAACATCGATGAGGTCAAGGTATGCATTCTGAGGATGGAGGGTACGAACTGTGAACAGGAGACCTTTGACGCCTTCTCCAGATTGGGGGCCTCCCCCGAATTCGTCCACTTGAAACAGCTAGAGGGCAGGGACACCATCGTTGGCGAGAAAAGGAACCTCGAGGATTATCAGATATTGATGTTCCCCGGGGGATTCTCTGCTGGAGACTACATAAGAGCCGGTGCTATCTTTGCAGCAAGATTGAAATCGTCCATAAAGGACGACATTATCAAGTTCATTGAGGATGGAAAAGCCATTGGAGGATTTTGCAATGGATTCCAGATCATGGTTGAACTTGGGATACTTCCTGCTTTCGATTGTACCCTTTCTGAGCATCCACAGGCAGTTCTCCATGCAAATGACTCCGGTAAATTCGAATGTAGACCGACGGTCCTGAGACATGAAAGCTCTGGTAAATGCATATGGACATCACAATTGGAAAAAGGTGACCTTAGGTACATTCCCAGCGCCCATGCGGAAGGAAAGTTCATGCTACCCCATGAGAGCCAGGAGAAAGAGGATGAACTGTATCATCGGCTTTTCGATGAGGGAAGGATCGTATTCAGGTACTCCGATCCAAATGGGGATGTTGACGCATCATATCCCTACAATCCAAATGGAAGCAGGTTCAACATTGCTGGGATCACAAATGAGATGGGTACCGTGTTCGGTATGATGCCGCATCCGGAAAGGGTCTTCTTTCGGAATACACAACCTGACTGGTATCGAAGGAAGATAGGACCAGAAGAAGGTGATGGAAGGATCGTTTTCAGATCGGTCCTGGACCATATCACCAAGAAATTCTAATGGCTGAAAATCTTAAATAATCAGAGATCAGTAGAACATACAATAAACCGGTCCGATAGGGACCCGAAGGACAATGTTTCGATATGCACTATACTGTTTATGATACACCAGGGATCAAAACCCTACTGAGATGGTCAGCCAAAGCCTTCCTGAAGATTACCGGATGGAAAGGTGTATACGGTCCAGTAAGACCCAAGAAGTTCTTCGCGATAGCTGCTCCACACACATCTAACTGGGATTTTCCATATTTCCTATCAATGGCCCTGGCGCTCGACCTCAATTCATACTGGATGGGGAAACATACACTCTTCAGGAAACCCTTTGGGTGGCTCTTCAAATGGTTGGGGGGACTACCGATCGACCGTAGAAAGTCTGTCAACACTGTGGATCAGGTCATCAACCATTTCAATTCAAATGAAATATTGATCATAACGAATGCACCCGAAGGAACAAGAAGAAGGGTGGAAAAGTGGAAATCAGGTTTCTATCACATCTCAAAGGGAGCCAATATTCCCATAGCTCTTGCCTATCTTGATTACAAGAAGAAGGAGGGAGGGATAGGTGGCTTCTACAACCTGGTGGGTGATATTGAAATAGACATGAAAGAGCTTAGAAAATACTATTCCAAGATTACTCCAAAACACCCTGAGAATTTCTCAATCGAATAGTGTCAGATCTTCACTGTTGAACATTTCAGCTTCAATGGATCCCTTTTGTCTTTTAGCTTACTTAAGGATCTGATTCCCTGTAAGTAAACCATGGAATGGAGAAGTATTTATCGTTCCGGGAACCAGTCACCTCATATGTTCACTTCTGAGGATCGATAAACCATTACCTTCGCTATTACCACAACTGCATGTTGAATGTAATCGATCCTGATATTGTCATCTGAGTAACTCAGAGGGGTTCCACCTTTCACCTTTTCAGGCTTCTTGAACCCACTTGCCTCTTCTTCATCAAATTGAAGACCGATCAGGAATTGAGTAGCATATTCCATTGTTGTATTGTAACTCATCATCCTATCAGTATCATTGATCCTTTTAGCAAATAGAAACGAATCCACAACACCTTCAACCCTGCTGGCACCATTTGCAGCCGGATCTGAACCCCATCCACCTACCTTTTCTACAAGGGTGGTCGATCCCGGAAGGATCTGACCACTCCGGCAGCTATCAGCCATATCATAGCATTGGGAAATGTAGGAGTTGTTACTGGTCCATCCATATGCATACACCATGGCTTCTGTAGCCCATGGTGTGTAGGCCGTGTATACTCTATCGTAATATTCATTATAAAATTCCAATCCCAATGTCAGAGCATCCAGATATCTCTCGTCCCCTGTATGGTCATATAATCTCGCCAGGGCTATCAGCGCTTCCCCGGGATAGTAATTCGAATGCTCATCCTCTCTGTCTTTGTAAAAACACTGAAAGCTTCCGTCGGCGAACTGCATCTGAAGAATGAACTCCCCCAGACCGTTCAATTCTCTCTCATACCTTGCTAGCGGATCTATCTCCTCTACTTCAACAACAGCGAGGACGGCAAGCGCAGCACCTCCAAGTTTGACAAGTCCTTTCTCCTCCATGAATGCGACCTCGATACCTTTCCATTCCTCGAAATGAAGATGGTGGGAGAGAAGGTAGTTCAGTGTCCTGACCGTTCCATTGTAATATTCAAGATGACCGGTGTATTTGAAGATCAGAGCAAATGAATATGTAGTGCCAGCATGCCTGAGAATGTTGTATCTCGAAAGAACATCATCATCGACCGGATCATACTCGTAGTCCCATTTCCCTGTGGATTGGATATGCTGTAAAAGATAATCACCGGAGTCCTCAAGATAGGTGATCATGGT
>JAUVBH010000090.1 GCA_030591285.1 Thermoplasmatota archaeon | reverse complement strand
TGGGAAATTCTCCTGGAATACTTCCTGGTCCATGAAGGGAAATACAACGGATCTTCTGTCAATATATCTGCCAGGATATAACGATCCAAGGATAGGTTTGTCCCTTGAGGCCAATTGGACCACGCGGGTTCTGAGCGATGAGGGAAAGGTATCGGAAAGAAGTGAAATGGACATACAGAAGAAAATATTCATTAATGACCTCGGACTGGACTGGGGGGAGAAACCTGAGCAATGGGATATTGTTACCAGAGGGACAGGTTTTGATATGGCTACCGATGCCAACGGGAGTATCGGAACCCTTTCACTCTCTGTGAAAGAAGGTCACAGGACGCACCTTGTGTACAAGGATGACAATGTGGAATCAGAGATCTATGTCAACAATACATACAAATCTTCACCTGATCTGGAATATCTTTGGGATGGAAGACCTATCGTGGTCTGGACCGAGACGGGTTATATGGAGGACAGATCGGAAAGAGCAAATTCCATGCGGATGAGATACATGATCGGAGACAGCAGAGGAAATTTCTCAGGCGAACCCCTGATGCTTTTCTCCGATGGTCATATGGATCAGCATCCGGTCCTGGCCTCTGATCCTGGGAATGAAAGGTTGGCTTTGATCTGGATCAGGGATATGGACGGTAATGCCAGCACAATGAACGATCGGGAAGTGATGATCGCTTTTTATGGAATATCAGGATGGACCAGTCCCGTTCAATTGACCGATGATGACCATATCAATAGCCAGCCCGATGTACACCTTGGGTACGATGGGCGTGTATACACCTTGTGGTTCTCCGGGGATGATCCGATCTATTACAGCTGGAGATCCGGGTCTCCCATTGAAGCTCCAAGAGACGTTGAGGTTAACGATACAATGAAGATCCATCACATGGAGTTCGTGAAGACATCCGGTGGATCACCCCCCATCAAAATGATAGTGTCCGAACAGGGGGAAGGTTATGAGTTCCTTATCCTTAGGACATATCAGAACCAGCGACATGTTTCAGTAGTTACATCAAATGGATTCATTAGCGATCCAGGGGCTATTTCGGGTCCAATGAATTCAAATATTGTTTACTGGAATGAATGGAAGGAGAGAGGTGGGGATCTCTTCAGCTCAATTACGACAGGAAAAATATTCGAGGGTCCCTGGTCCTCACCACTTCGATTGACCTCGGGTCCGGATGTGGACCTCTCACCTGTCCTTCTTTGGGGCGGGGATGATTCCTTCAGACTAGGAACGATGTTCGTACAGAATATCGAAGATGGGTCTGGTGGTTCATCTCCAGATCTTTTCCGTGAGGTTGATCTGTCCTGGGGTGGGGAGATCACTTCAATGGAGCTTACCCCTGGACCTGGAGCGACGCCCGGTTCAATGGTAAAGGTAACCACTTCAGTCGAGTACCGTGGAATGTTCCCGGATGGTATGGTCTGGATCGACCTATATCGGGTCTTCAAGGATAAGGATACAGGTGAAACCACCCAGGAATTCTGGGATTCGGAACTGGTGGAATTCACGATCTTCGGTCAGACCCAGCAGGTGGAGTTCACCCTGCCCGTGAAAGAGTATCAACTTGGAATGCTGGTATATACAAGGCCAGCTCTGTCAAACATACCGGCCCACAGCTCTCAAAAATTCGCTTCACTCCCTGCTCTTCCTGACCTTGAAATACTTACCTTGAAGGTGTCACAGTTAAAACCAGAAGAGGCAATGGCAAAACTTGAGTTATCCATCAAGAATTGGGGCGTCGTGCCATCTGGTACGAGGACCCTCAGATTGTTCTCCTCTCAACCATCAGCACCTCTCCTCTTTGAAAATGGGTCCTTTGAACCTCTTTTTCTCAGGGAACGAGAGATCTACAAGGAGCTAAATTCCTCGGAGATCGACATCTCCGCCAACTCAAAGATATCATTGGAACTGAACATCTCCTTATCTCCCGGTCTGAACCACATATGGGCCAGATTGGACGGACCGGATTGGCTTCCCTCACCGGAGAGTCATGAGGAACTGGTGATCATGTCCCTTCCGATATTGAACATGGAAGTGGAGTGGTCAGACACCATCATGGACCGGGACGAAGAGATAGAACTATCGGTTTACGTTGAGAATCTTGGTCCATGGTCCCTTAATACGAGTTACCTTACCCCACCAAGAGCCGCGGGTTATGCTCTACACAACGGGATCCCCCACTATAGCATCTCAACAGATCTCTGCTTCTCCAGGATCGGTCCATTCATTGCCAATACCACTATTATCCCCGACCTCTCTCCAGGAGAGGGAAAATGGTTCAATTGGACCCTTTCCCCTCTGGAATTCTCAGGAGTCGTGGTTGTTAATGTCTCGATATCACCGGGGGTTGGATATGATATCAATGGATGGAAGGACCACTTCTCCTCCAATATCCATATTCTCTCTTCCAAACCGGACCTGGTATTTTTGAGTCTGGTCCAGACAAGGATCGGTGAAGGATACACAAACAGTGTTGACATCCAGTTCATGAACCCTACCGGGACCAGAATGGATGTGGTCAATATCAAGATTTTCAATGGCTTTCCTGGAGATAATGTGATAATTTCCGAGGGAATTATTTTGAACCTTGGACCAGGTGAGTTCGGGAACTACACCCTGGATATTCCCCTGCAAGAGGGACGTTATATCATCACTGCAACAGCAGATATGGCTGAAAATTCTGAAGATGTATCAAAGGTTAGATGGATCTATCTGGACCAATACACCAGGGACATTTCATTTGAGAAAACGAGTACACAGGTCGAAACAGTGGATGACGAGTTGAATATGGATGATTTCACCACCGCGGCGATCGTGTCTCTATCAACCATAATGCTCGTCTTGATGATCGCTTCTTTCTTCTATAGAAAAGAGCCTGAAGAAGATGAGGACCAATGATCTCATTTTCTTCCTGCTGAAGAAGAGAATTCCCTTCTCTGGACCAGGAATCCTGTTAATGCCAGGAGCATGAAAGCACCAAATGCCAGAAGTCCTGCATGCTCCATGGCAATATCATCCATTATAAGGATCAAAATTCCAGTTCCCACCATTGCAGAACCCAGTGTGATAGTTGCAGCGAGCAATAGCTTCCTTGCGATGGATGAAAGGATCCAGGCAGCAGCCATTCCAACTGCTATACCAGCGAGAAGTGGGACCACCCCCTCACCTCCAAGTTCCTCTGCAACCAGAAATCCAACACCTGCCCCTATCGCGAAAATTGCGACGGAGAGAACGACCTGGAGAAGTTTTGGTCCGAATAGGAAACCCACCAGGAAACCAAGTGCACCAAGGGAGAGGGCATAGATCAGGTTCCAATCCCCCCCGAAATAGTCACCCAGTTTGAATCCCAGAAAAACCCCGACCCCAGCCAGCGATAACCCTCCAAGGAGCCTGACGAATCCCATCAGGATATCATATCCTCTGAGAGCGAGCATTGATCCCAGAACAATGAGAAGGACCATTACCGCTGTAACCACCAGATCCAAATATCCCACTCCAAGATCTCTTTGGCCAGTCATAAGAAGGAGTTCGGATAATATGTTTTCCCTGTGTGGTTGACCTCAAAGATGACAATTGGAACCCAAACCTTTTTTACGGAGCCCTATAGTATCTTGATATCCAGCTACCGGGTGATACCTCATGCAAGATAATCCCACCAAGCTTCGCTTTCTTCTTATGATCATAATATTCACACTTGTTGTCCCCAATTCAGCGGTGGTTTCGGGTTCCCAGGACCAGGATCTAAATGGCACTGGTGATAACGATAGCTCTTTGTACATCCCCATGACGGAGTTCATAGAGCTTGACAATGGTCTTCCATATGTCACTGACGGGGAGTATGGGGCTGAGGTCAGGATCGACGGGATAGATATGGACCCCCGTTCCTCATATCTCAGACTCCCCATCATCACGAAGCAGTTGGACCTTCCACTGGGATCGAGGATAATCGATATCACTATTTCCGATCCAGAAATTGTCAGTCTCAGGATCCCAATGGACCTGGGGATCAATCCGCATTCCATTGCAAAAAGAGAAGATGCCGTTCCACTGATCCCTGAGGGCGGACATTTTGAACAAACAGAGCATATCAACTTCGAAATGATGACAGGGATCGATCCACAGTCTCTGGAATCCAGGGCAGTTCTTTCGATGATCATCTCTCCAGTGATCTATCTGGAAGATCACCTGAGTTGTCTTGTAAAGGGCACCGTGGTCATTGAGTATGAAATGCCCATGCAAGCTTCCAGGGCAATGGATGATATTTTCGATGTTCTTGTCATATGTCCGGATTCCTTTACTGACATTGCCAGTCAATACAGTGACTACAGGAATGCCACCGGGATGTTCACCAAGGTCGTGACCATGACTGATATTCTAAACGATACATATTGGACGATCCAGGAAAATGATACACAGGAAGAGATCAAGAGATTCATCTATACTGCCAGACTTGTCTGGGGTGTGGACTATGTTCTTCTGGCAGGGGACCAGGAGCATATTCCCACCAGGCATATCTATGTCGAAGATGGATATGATGATGATGGAACCCAATTCACAGATGGATCGTATGTGCCTTCCGATCTCTATTTCAGCGATCTTTTCGATGATGGTACAACGACCTTCACCACCTGGAATGAGGACAGAGTGGGACCTTCACTTTACAAATGGGGGGAATGGGATGGATCTTCGGCTGACGATCCAGACCTATATCCCGACGTGTTCGTAGGGAGATTGCCAGCAAGTACTGTTGCAGAATTCCAATTGATGGTGGACAAGATCAAGGATTACGAGCTAAATGCCAAGGGGTCGGATTGGTTCTACAATGCAACTCTCTGCGGGACCAACACCTTCACGTATAATCCGACACCCGAGGGTGAGTATGTTTGCGATTACCTTGAGACAAACTATCTTAGCGGTTTCAACGTGACCAAACTCTTCGAGACCACCAACACCCTGTTCAACATCTCCAATGTCATCGATCAGGGGACAGGTCTTGTTGTTTACTCGGACCACGGGGACTATGATGGCTGGGGATACACCTCTGTATATCCCTCCGGAGCTTACAGATCCCTGGCAGCCAATGGACAGGATAATGGTCACATGCTTCCCATCGTTATCCTGGATGCATGTTTGACAAGCGGTTTTGACAATGAGAATGCTTCAGATGACATCTCTGGGAAGGACCCTGTCCTGGGTCAATGGTATTATCCTCCCGGCAGATCACTGAGCTCTAGGGACTGTCTTGCAGAGTATTTCCACAAGAGTGATGAGGGTGGTGCAATCGCGACCTTCGGCTGCACACGTGTTGGATATGGGTCACCCGGAAGTTCATATGTCATGGTCAACTCCGGATATTTTGACGTCCGTCTTAACAAGGCTATCACAGAAGGTGTTAAGACCCCGGGTCAGGTCCTGGCAACAGCCCAGAGAGATTACCTGAACAACATTGGTATAAGCTCGGCTGCATCCTATAAGACCGTAACAGAGTATGTTCTTCTGGGAGATCCATCCTTGAATATCGGAGGGATCATCGGAACAAATGTCCAGATCGACCTTGGTGAGAACGTGACAGTTCCTCCAGGGGAGGAGATCACCATCAATTTCTCTGTCAGGAATATTGGTTTGATCTCAGCTGAGGTTCTACTGAACGCGACAATAGTTGGTAACGGCAGGCATGTATGGTCCGTTAATGCAAGTGTAGAGTATGCCACCATCCTACCGGGAGAGAACTTGACGGGGACCATCGATATCTATGCACCACCGATGGCTCTGGCTACACAGACAAGAGAAGTTGTACTCAAGGTGGATTCAGCTCTCTTCTCCCGTGAAAGGACGGGTTCCATAACCGCTTTCACGCTGATGACGAATGGCATTAAGGTTACAATGGACCCACCTGCACTTAGTGCCCCCCAGGGCTCTGATGCTGTGGGTTTCATCAATATCATCAATGAGGGCAATGGGGAGGAGATCTTTGCTATTTCTTTCCCTGACCTTCGTGAACAATGGAAGGTCAATATGACCTCTTTTACCGTGGAGGTTGGAGCTTATAAGACCGCAGGCTTTCCTTTCAAACTCACTGTTCCCGATACATATCTTGCTGGCACATATGATGTGTCTGTTGATGTGAGGTCCACCATTACCGAAGCCGCCACTATTGGTATTTTGAAAATGACAGTGGAACCTGACAGATCGTTCCTGTTCAGCGTCCCATATTCCATAGTTGAAATTTACCCGGAGGAGAATATCTCCATACCCTTCAATATTGATGGCAGCAGCAACCTGGAGATAACACTTGATATGGGATGGTCCGGTAGCAGATTTGATGGATGGAACATCGGAATGATCAATGGGTCCATTGACCTTGACCCTTTTTCCAGTGGATCCGGGTCACTCTGGATCGAAGCTCCCAATGGGACGGACCCCGGTGTATACTCCTTGACCTTGACCTTTGACAATGGTGAGACCACCCAGGATACCCTGATCGACATAGTCGTTTTGAGGAAATACGCATACGAAGCAGTATGTGAATGTCCCGTAATGGAAATTCTACCTGGAGACGATCTTACCTTCACCATCAACGTTACCAACCTGGGTAATATCTTTGATCAGTTC
>JAUVBH010000317.1 GCA_030591285.1 Thermoplasmatota archaeon | reverse complement strand
TCAGTGGTTTTCGATAGGTCCTGGTTCCGACCCCATTCCCCATCCAAAGGTGATCATTTGCAGCGTTCACCAGAGCGTCTGCTTTGATGGATGATATATCCTCCTCCATCAGTTTGATAAGAGCCATGACGAACAATGGTAGAAAGTCTTTAAAGATTGATGGCTCCTTTCACCAGTAGTTTCCGGTGAGGTGTGGAGCTGTTTCGTTTCAATTTCGCAAGAGGTACTCCAAGGTGGCTATCTATTTTCCCACTTGGAACGATAATCTGCGGACTGCTTTACTTGTTCGTATATTCCTCATTGATACTTGCTGCAGTTGGGTTCTTTCTTCTGATCCTGTCGATCCCCCTATCCCTCTTCTTCAGAGATCCTGATCGGAAGATCGGAAATGGAGTGATCTCTCCAGCAGATGGAAAGATCGTCAGGGTCGAGAACAGGGGAAAAGGATACTGGTTCGTTTCGATATTCATGAACGTTCACAATGTTCATGTCAACAGAATTCCATGGGATGGCAGCATTGTGAATCAGAATTACATAAAAGGTGGATTCGTACCAGCTTTCGACAAGGATTCTGACAACAATGAAAGATTGATAACTACCTTGAAGACCTCCAATGGGAAGTGGGAGATAACTCAGATCGCCGGTGCTGTTGCAAGGAGGATAGTTCCATACCTGTCGGTTGGAACACAGGTCACCAAAGGTCAACGTTTCGGAATGATAAGGTACGGGTCAAGGGTGGATGTTCTTTTCAAACTTCCAAGGGGCATGAAGATCGAGGTCGAAGTTGGTCAAAAGGTACTGGCTGGGACAACGAACCTGGCTGGACCGAGGAAGGGTCAGGGAAAGAGGATGTGGTGAGCATGGTCCGGACCAGGACCCGACCGAGAAGAAGGATACCCCGGATCAACAGCCGTGAACGGGTCAGGAATCTGAGACATAGGATCCCACCAAGATTGAGGGGAAAGAGGATCCGGGATATCAGACCAAAACCGATCCTGAAAATGATCTCCCCGGCTGACATATTCACTCTAATGAACTTCCTTTGCGGTGTCTTTGCCGTTATGAACTCGGTGGATGGGGGGGACGGCCTGAGGAAGGCGATGTTCCTCATTGCTCTAGGTATGGTATTTGACGGTCTGGACGGTCCTATCGCAAGACGTTTCGGTTCATCACATAGATTTGGTGTATGGCTTGATTCCCTCGCAGATGCAGTGACTTTTTGCATTGCCCCCGCCATCCTGGTCTATAATATGTTCAAGGAGCCAAGCGGAGACATTTTCAGTTCAATGCAGAATTTCCTGGCCATTACATCATCTGTTACCATTGCACTTCTTGGTATTCTGCGTCTGGCCCGTTTCTCTTTCTATGCTCATAAATGGAAAGATTTCATCGGACTCCCCACACCGGCAATGGCTCTCCTCGTGGTCTGTTTCAGCTCCTCTTATTACTGGGCCCAGGAGATGGGTATCGAGGTGAGATATCTAACAGATAATGCCTATTGGCTGATCCCATTGTTGTTCATTCCAATAGCTTTCACCATGGTCGCAGATATGAGATACAGAAAGTATCGAGGACCAATGATGGCCTTCCAGGCATCCGTTGTATTCTTGTTGATCTTCAGTTTGATCATTGGTTTCAATACACCGATAATCGGATTCACAGCTGGTGTCACATTCTCCGTGGTGGCGATGATCTATCTTATCAATCCACTGGGCAATGGTCCGAAAAGGATATGGGGAGCTTCAAAATGGGCCGATCTTATAGATGATGATGTTGTGGAAATTTTCGATGATGATGAGATGATAGATGAGGAATTTGAGTGCAGGTAATGTAAATGACATCAAAGGATTATTTCAATTGCAATGATGTTGAAAGGGCAGCTTTCGAAGCCGGGATCAAACTTGCATCCCTTTATCATCAGTTCATCGGGGCTCCTGTCAACCTTGAAAGCGCAGGCCATTTTGAGAAGGCAATGGAGAAAGGAATGATGGCCCAACCGTATGTAACGGAAGCAGAGGTGATC
>JAUVBH010000308.1 GCA_030591285.1 Thermoplasmatota archaeon | reverse complement strand
TTCAAGTATGGACAGGGAAGCGGAGGGGATTCTCTTTTAAAACAGTTCTTCGATAACGTCCCTGAAGAAGTGTACTCTGTCTGGATCTCAACTCATATGACCGAAATGGAGATGATGGAAGGCCTTGCTGACCTCGAGATCAACAAGATACCTGAGACCATATCACTTCTCCATTTTGCGGATAAAAAAATGGAAGAGATAGAGAAAAGGGACAAGTTCATCAATGAGGGTATCATGGTAACGGACCTTCTTGAGATCTCATCATATTCCACAGATCGAATGATCGATAGAAAGCCACACATGCAGATGATGTCGGCCATCACAACGACCTCATCAAAGCAGGTGCTCCCATTCAGAATGGTTATCGACTCTCTGATCGACATGGTAAAGGGAACTTCCAAGGAAGAGATACTCGATAGATTGATGCTCCTCAAGAAAGCTCTCAGGGATAAAGGTGGATTGGCCCTGATCGGATGTCCTTTGAACAACATGGACCTTATTGATCAGGAAACCACGATATTCGACGCGGTTATCGAGGTGAAAGCTGAGAAGATCGGAAGGAGCTGGTCCAGAACCCTGACATTCACGAATGTCAAGGGAACAGGGGAACCACCGGAGGAATTCGATATCTCGTCCATCAAGGAAATACCAACTGCACTTTCCGTTGATTGAGACCCATCTGTTATTCTACTTCTGGTTTAAACAGGCGGTTAACCTTATATTGGATATTGTCGACTTTTAAATCATGGTCGAACGCCTTGAACCGGGGCAGATACAACTCCAGGGTGGATTTCCCTACCAGGAAGCTCTTCTCATGGAGAATATCTACAACTCCTACGAACAGGAGATCTGTCCAAGGTGCGGTTCTCAACATCAGACCACATTCAACAACATTGTTACCAATCTTTCTGAAAATGAGCATCTGTCCGGGGACCTTAGATTCAGAACCCTGGTCATGGGCAGGTGCATGAGTTGTGGTCTTGAAAGGCCTATAAAATTCAAATGTATTAGAGAGGCTTGAATTCATCTCCTAATACAGATCAGTTCTTCTTTCATGAAATACTGGGATCCTTGAGCGAATATCACGGATCCTCTCGGGTCCGATGGTCGCTCTGGCATATCCTTCTTCACCATCAACTCTGCAGAGGACATCCCCATATGGAGCAATGACCATTGAATGACCTCCCATCTCAGTATCACCATGAGGGCCAAAAGCACCAACACCGATCACGTAGCATTGGTTCTCGATCGCCCTAGCCTTCAATAGGGTCTCCCATTGGAACACTCTGAAACCGGGCCACTGGGCAGGATATATCAATATCTCGGCACCGTCAAGGATCTGGTTGCGTGACATCTCGGGGAACCTGACCTCATAACAGATCAGGGGAGCCACTTTTGCTCCTTTTACTTCAAAGTTGATGGTTTCTTTTCCTGGAGTGAAAAAACGGTCTTCCCCGGCTCTCGAGAAGAGATGGGTCTTGTCATATCTTGCAATAATCGCTCCCTCTGGATCCAATGCAATGAACCTGTTGAAATATTCTCCATTTTCTTTGATGACTATTGTGAACATCACATAGGATCCCTTTTCAGTGGCCTTCTGGGACAAGATGGTAATCACCTCGTCAGACCTATTTGCAAGCTCGGGGAGGTTGTCATAGGGAAATCCGGTAGCAAATACCTCAGGCAGTACAAAGATGTCAACAAGACCCTTTTCTGATGCTTCATCAATGAGCGATATTGCCCTTTCAAGGTTCTTATCAATATCTCCAAGCTCCAGAAGTGGTTGTATGATACATACATCCAGAGGTCTGGTCCATTTCGAGGAGGGGATGCCACTCATAATCATACCCCGGAAGGTGGGTTCAAAGGATCTCTCTTATCTCACCCACGAGCTTTGCTTTGGGGATGAAACCCATCTTGGATTTCACAAGTTTTCCATTTTTGTAGAAAGCAAAGGTTGGTATTGACCTGATCCCCAGTGACATGGATGTTTTCATGTTCTTTGTAACATCCATCTTCCCGAAGGCTATCTTCCCCTTCATCTCCTGGGCTACCTGGTCTAATACTGGTGCCATCATCTTGCATGGGGCGCATGAAGGGCCCCAGAAATCAACAATGACAACGCTGTATTTTTTGGTGAATTCATCAATAGTACCATCAGTGAGCTCTACTGGTTTTTCTGGCCACTCCATAGGAACACTCCCATTTGCACTGGATTAAGAGGGAGGTGTATTTATTGTTTGTTTATTGTATGTTCAGTTCAAAGGGATACAAATTTTCATCAGAAGTTCC
>JAUVBH010000073.1 GCA_030591285.1 Thermoplasmatota archaeon | reverse complement strand
TACATATTTCATTCTGGCAGAATTATTATTTCCACACTAATAATCTACTTTCAAAAGAAAAAAATTGCGAATATGCTCAAACAAACAAGAAAAACGACCCTACAATCATCATTCACCCAGAGCGATCCGGATCTTCCTCAATACATCATCTCTATCCATCGTAGACAGGAAGAAACCCAGTCTCGGGCCCCGATCACGACCAAGCAGGATCCGATAGAATGCTTTGAAGGTCACCTTCGGATTGATATCTCTGGACCTCGATCCCTCGTAAATTGCATTATGGATAGATTCTGCATTCCATTCAATGGAAGGAAGGTCCTGCATCATGGCTTTCAAAGCCGACAACAGGTCATCTGTGAGGTTATCGATCTCCTCCTTAGGAGGTTCATCGTAAAGAGTGAACCTGACCCCTTCAGGGGCATAGTTCTCAAGCCAGAAATCCACACAGGACCTCCTGTGGGACAATCTATCTAAAGATCTCTTAGTGAACTTATCTATCCCCTCGGTCCTCTTTAACTTCTCCACAAGATGGTCCATATCGGAAACCAACTGGGTTAACGTAACAAGATGTCGATAGGGGACGTTCATGATCTGTTCCGTCCCAGATCGATCTTTAATATCATTGACCATGGAAAGGACATAGGTTCTCTTCTTGTCATCAGGATCCTCTTCAGAAGTATCTTCGAAGAAGTTCTTCTCATACCTGTCGAACTCATCCACCAGATTTAGGATGCCCAGACCCGGGTCCATATCGATGTGTCGACCAGGTTGGTTCTTTGCAATTAAAAATCGTAGTACCTCTGGAGGTGTCATTTTCAACATATCCACCCCGCTCACAACTACGCCGGATGAAGATGACATGGCTCCTTTTCCCTTCAGCTGGATCCATTCATAGACAACTGACATGGGTGGTTCCTTTTCCAGAATAGACCTAATGATCTCGGATGAAGTATCATATGATCCCCCAGAAGCTGCATGGTCCTTTCCGAAAGGTTCACATGTCACTCCCAACCAGAACCATCTTGCAGGCCAGTCCAATCTCCATGGTAATTTCCCATCATCTGTCCTTATGTCGGCCTTCCCCTCGTGTCCGCATTTGCATTTGAAAAGGACAAGTGGTTCTTCCCAATCATATGCAGTAGTTGAATCGATCCTTCCGCATGATGGACACTTGGCATTGTACGGGAACCAGTCCTTTTTCAGTTCACGACCGGATACACGGGTGAGTATCTCTCGAACTTTATCTCGATTGTCAAGAAGGATCCTTGCAGGTTCAGCATATTTTCCTTCCCGATACGACTCGCTTGATGGAAGAACTATAGGATGTATTCCGAGCTCTTCAACAGATTCCAGGAATGGTTTCAGGAAGTATTGGGCATAGGTCCCTCCATCATCACCAGGAGATGGGATCTCTGAAAGAGGTTTTCCAACATGCTGGGAGTATTCCTCCAGAAGGAATGGATAGACCTTTCTCAGAGGGTCGAAATCATCTGCAAGGTAATAGAGTGTAGAATCAACCTCAAGATCCCTGGCAGCTCTGTGGACAATGTCTCCGGTCAGGATCTCTCTCATGTTGCCTACGTGAATATGCCCGGAAGGTGTGATCCCGGTAGCTATCCTGTGCGGGCCCCCTGACTCTTTGAGCCTTGAGGCTATAACATCTGCCCAATGCATTGGATCACCTTTTAATTTAGGACCTCAGACGACGTGCGTTCTGATAAGGGCCCTTACTGGCACTCCCTCGATGTCGTTGAATTGCTGCTTGTTCACGATGGTCAGGCAGAGAGCTGCCTCCCCTTGATTGGCCTTAAGGAACTCGATGGCTTTTTTCATGGTGCCACCGGTGGAGAGAACATCATCAACAATGACGACACGTTTATCACGGACCCCTGCGAAATTGGAGGATATGGATCCAAGCGCTCCACTTTGTTCCTTTCCCCTTGGAGGTCTGAAGAGTGTAAGCTCAACATCCATCTCATTTGCGATGGTCGTTGCAAGTGGTATACCGTTTATTGCAACACCCATGATGGCATCGACATCAGTATCGTTCTTGGCGCACTCCTCGAGGATGATATCCGCGAAGATCCTCGCCATGTGGGTAAGTCTTTGGGAATAGACACCAATGGACCTCCATCCGATATATGTGTCTGCAGGAGGTTTTTCGGACCCCTCTCCCCTTGAGAGCAACCAACCCACAGTCTCTTCAGAAAGGTGAAGCTCCTTTGCAATATCCTCTCTGGAAAGACCTTTCTCCCGGAGTTCCAGCACCTGTTTTATCATCTTCTCCGTGGTTGGCATTATTGATCACCTTTTGGTTTGACCGTGCATATTGTACCATGATTATATACTTTACAGTAGGCAAATGAGCAAAATACTCTACTGCAGGTATTCACTTTTATTCAGTGCCCTGGTAATCTTCTTCCTTCTTGGCCAGTGTGACATCGTCCATGATCTCGATGATCTCATCGGGATTGAAGCGAAGCCTTCTTTCTGAGATACCGGTCCTGACCAGTACTTTCCATACCTTGAAGGTTTTAAGCTTTTCAAAGGGTATTTCCAGGTTGTAGATCTTTCCAACCTTCTTACCCTCGGAATCCAGAACATTATGCTTTCTCAGTTCCTCGAAGGGATATCTCTCCTTCATGGGTTGATCGGGAACCTCCTCGGAATTGAACTCATCATTGACGATGATTATCCTGTCAGTTTCATCGAACTTGACAATATCTTCCACCATCAACATGATATCCTTCTTGAGAGGACCCGGAGTAACCTCGAATCCAATGATCATCCAGTTGTTAAGGTCGATGTAGATGTCCTTGATTTTTCCTACATGGTTCCCAACCGAGTTCACGATCTTGTATTCTTCGATCAGTTTTGCTAGCATCTTGATCCCTCTCTATTTTTTCTTGGCTGTTTTCTCAACAGCTGAGATCTCCTTCTCCATAGAGGATATCTGTGCATCGGCATCGATCATGTATTCCTTGACACCGGCGATCCTGGATGTTAGATTTGAATAACGGAGCTCGTAGGATTCAATATCCAATCCTGTCACGATCCCGTATTCCTCGATGTATGCATCCATATTCTGGTCAAGATATTTCTCTATCCTGCCATCCAGAAGCTTTCTCTTGTATTTCGGAGGTTCCTCGGTTCTTTCTTCCTCTTCTCGATGAAAGACGGACCTGAGCCAATCCATGAAACCTTTCTTCTCTTCTTGTTCTCCATAGATCTCTTCCATTTCCTGCACCTCCTCAGAGACCCTCCAGGTCCTTCATCTTCAGTTCAAGCGAGACCATTCTATTGTCGAGTTTGGCCTTTTTCTTATCCAGGATATCAATATCTCCTGCTACGGATATCAATCTCTTGGATACATCCTTCTTGAATTCCTTCACCTTGTCACGGGTGGTGAAATCCCATTCTCCAAGTATGTTTCGAAAATTCTCATCGAAATATAGTTGAATATGTGAAGGTTCCTTATTCTTCTTTTTGTTAAGAGAGAGGAACCATAAGAAGGTCAATACGAGACCCACAAGTAGAAGTCCTATGAGAATAACGATCCAGAATGTTAACCAATCCCATGCCATCATATCACCTCACTTCACTCCGTATTTCATCTTAAGGCGGTCTAGCCTCGACCTGCCCGTGTTCATTCTATCGTCGAATCCCTTCTTCCATTTGTCAAGCTCATCCATTCGATTCTCTAATCCCTCGAACTGATTATCGAGATCGGATACATCATTGCGATCTGCTATCTTGTATTCATCCATCAAAAGGGGCAGCCTTTCGCTTAGATACTGATCTATCCTTCGATTTATTGATAGTGGGTGAGTAACAGAGAGTGCTTGTATGCTTTGTCCTATTCCCAATTCAGTCACCTCCTTCTTCTTCCTCATCATTTCTTTTGAACCTTGATATGAATTTATCCCATGTCTCTTTTAGCTCATCGGTAAGTTTGTGGTAGGGTTCGATCTCAACAAGGTCTCCCTCTTCGATCTTGAGATCCTCCATATCACCGCCACGAAGGGTGATCGTATCCTTCGGTGCTAATCGATCAGAAACAAGGACCACAACAATATCCTTCTTCTCGTGTTTCAGAACGACCCGGTGTTCCTCATCATCTTCGAATATGTCCATATGTGATGAGTGGATCCTCGCGATCCCTCCTTCAACAGATGAGATCCTGCTTTTTCTGACAGGCAGTCTGAGGACTACATCTTCATCGTTATCTTTTGCCAATCATTCACCCCCTTGGATGGGAAAAAGAATCACTTGCCAGTGTATTAAATCTTTGCCCGAAACCCCTGTAAAATCAAAGAGAAATCATCTACTTTCGATTATTATTTTCCATAAACCGGCCGGGAAAGGAATGATAAGAATGTTGTACTTCAAAACGTTTATAATGGAAGGGCGGTTTTGAGTGATAGTGCCAGTCCATTTCGTTTGAGGTGTTCTACATGGTCAGGTCCATATTAGCCAGGTATTTTTACAGTATATCGATAGCGCTACTTTTCCTGCTCTCAGGGTTCATCATCATTTCCGGTGATGAAGCTCCTGTTGCTGGGATGGAGCCCACAAGGGCGGGGGGCCCTATAGTAAACAAATCAATGGTGATAATCACCTTGTTAGAGGGTTTTAATGAATTCTCAGGTGAACATTTCTTTGGAACTGGACAGGGGTCATTGGACCTTTTCTTCGATCCCAGCTACGATTGGAAAGAAGGAGATATTCAATATCCGCACAAAGCCTTCGAAGTGAAATATCCGAGGGGATATGACAAGACGACCACACCCATAGAGGTCAAGTTCGTTACTTCACATTACGATACCAGCTTTGCCACTGCAACGGTGACCTGCCAGGACGATGATTTCAATTCTTATATCTACGGACAAGACCATTTCAAGGTAACCATAACAGCGTGGAACTCGTCTGGAAGCTCGGAAGCCGAGCTATGGTTCGAAATATTGAACGTGAATGACGCACCCACCGTGATCTCGACCAACTCCTTCTTTTCGATTGCTATGGATGAAGATTCGTTTCATGACGGGATAAATGAGGATAACGATCAACTTGATGACATATTCGGGGACAATAGCGATCCAGATGATGTGTTGACGTTCACCTATCAACCAATGAACGATCTTGCTAAAGGCAATATCACAGTGGACCTAGCAGCGGATGGTTCTTCTGTCATATTCACTCCGGTAGAGAACTGGGCGTGTCCTTATGTCCCATCCGGTCAGAGGTTGTCTTCCTCCAATACAAAAATAGCCCTCTATAAGTTCATATGTTCGGATCAGGAAGGAGATAGTGTAAATGGAACACTCCGGGTTTATGTCGGACCAGTTAATGATGTTCCAGTTTTCGACTTCATGTCCGAGTATACAATCAATGAAGGTGTCATAGCCAATATCCAGTTCGAGGCAATTGATGCCGACCCTGCAAATGAGCAGGAATTGAGGTATGGAACAAATATCACCACCATCATGTACGAGAAATCCAGGATTCAGCTCGAGTTCGAGGAAGGATATAGTTTTGACACCGACGATGGAATACTTCAGTTCAATACCGAGAATAAGATGGTAGGTGTTTATCCAGTATCTGTGTGGGTTGATGACAGACCATCAAAGGAGCTTGGAACCAAGGCGGATTATCCAACCACACCGTACAAGATCTATTCCAACTTCACTTTGAACATTGTAAACAAGAACGATCCACCAACAGCTCAGATGGGATCACCCTCTGGAACATTCGTCTATAACACAGTTGATCCAATTGAGTTCAATGCGTCCAGAACTCTGGATCCGGATCTGATACATGGGCAAGTTCTCACCTACAATTGGTTCAGCAATGGTGAGCTGATCGGTGAGGGTATGGTGATAAACCATCTGTTCCCGGTAGAGGGGGTCTATGATATCGATCTCAATGTGTCCGATGGAGAGTTCTATTCTGAGCTATCCAGAACAATCTCCGTTGAGAAGACAAGGATCCTGGGAGAACCATTCGAGGACAAGGACATAGAACTCGATTACAACGACAATGTCTCAGATGCCCTTGTTCTTCACAGGACCCAGGAAGATATGTTCATGGAATTCGGGGGAAAGGACTCCATCGACCTTAGATCCATAATCGGCTTCAGAGATCCTTCCAATCCCAAGATCTACAAGATCAAGGTAACCTTCGGGGAAGAGATGTCCTATCTTTACACAGAGCAAAAACAGCAGGAACCTGTCCTCACGATCTATTTCTTAAAACCAGATTTCTCAGAGGTAAGGATCGCTCCGCTGGAATCTGATATTCCAACATATTCCTTCCCTGTTCCATATTCCAATTTCAGATACAACAAGCTGCAGGTAGATCTTCGGAACATCAACGTCCTTTACTACCCGCTGCTTCCTGAAAAGACACCTGGTATTCGACAGCTTGACACCAAACAGGGTGTTGAGATAACTCTCACGGTAGCCGAACTGGACCAGATGAGCGTTGAACCTGATTTCATAATATATGCAACCGTGGAAATGAAATCAACAATAACCAATGCAGATGGACAGATCACTATCATAAGATCATGGGATGCTGGTGGATACAGTGCAAAGATCCCCCAGGTCGATGCAGTAACCTCAGACGATAACGGTGAGGTAAGTGGCGGGATCGAACCTGTGTTCATTATCCTGCCGCTGATCCTGGTATTCATAGTGATAGTCATCGTGGTGATCGTCATTTTCTTTGTAATGTCAAAGAAGAAGGATGATAGCGAGCCGGAAATAATGGTTATGCCCGCACAACAAAGTGAGAGCGTGGAGCATATGATTTTCGGAGATGCGGTTCCACCTCCACCTACAGCAGAGCAACTCTACGGGGCCCCGCAGACACAATCACCCGGATTGCCTCCAGCTCAACCAGAAGGTCTCCCTCCAGGGCAATTGGAACAGGCACCACAGACCGGTGAAGTTCCGCCTCAAGTGGAGATACCCCCGGCGGCCCCACCGCAACCGGCGACCGCTCCTCCACCACCGGCTGAGCAACCGCCAGCCGTTACACTACCTGAGTAAAAAAAATAAGAAGATATGGTCTATTCGATCACTGTTCGAAGATTGTGACCTTGTCCATTGTAACAGGAGTTGTAGGTTTATCCTGGGCTCCCCTTGGAACACCCTGGATCTTCTCAGCTACTTCCTGACCCTGAACTATATTTCCAAAGACGCTGTGGTGGTTATCAAGCCATGGGGTTCCACCAACTTTGGTTACAATGAAGAACTGTGATCCTCCAGTGTTTGGTCCTGCATTGGCCATGGAAAGTGCTCCCTTGGCATGCCTGAGCTCCGGGTGGAACTCATCCTTGATATTGTATCCAGGTCCACCGGTCCCTGTTCCCTTCGGACATCCTCCCTGAAGCATAAAATCAGGTATGATCCGATGGAAGACAAGGTTGTTGTAGAAACCTGAATTCGCAAGCTTGATAAAATTCTGGGTGGTGAT